>DCWO01000051.1:0-130 GCA_002328865.1 Dehalococcoidia bacterium UBA2160
GACTGCGATAATCCCTTTGGGTCACTTCGGTTGGGGCCTGACTCTTAAACTGACCGGCGTTGTGCCTTCAAAATGATTTGTCGACTCGCTCTCGAGGTGACCCTCAGTGCCCATCGACTAGGTGAGTAGT
>DCWO01000051.1:438-10094 GCA_002328865.1 Dehalococcoidia bacterium UBA2160
CACCGACCAGGTGAGTAGTGACCTCATAGGAGCCTGGCTATAGGTCCCCTCGCAGTCCTGTCCACTCTCCCAGTCGACTGGAACTTAATCCATCGAGCGTGAGGAGGTCGCAGTGACAAGTAATGAGGCGGTTGGTGAAGCCAAAGTCATTGTTGGGGTCGATACACACAGAGATGAACACGTGGCCGTCGCTATTGACCGTCTCGGCGCTCGGTTGGGTGAGCACCGGCTGCCGACCACCCTCAAGGGCTACGAATGTCTGGATCGCTGGGCAGCCGGACTGGCGGAGACAATTGTCTACGGCGTTGAAGGCACCGGTTCTTATGGTGCAGGATTAACTCGGCACCTGGCCGGTCGCGGACGCACCGTCATCGAGGTCAATCGACCCGACAGGTCCACTCGCCGGAGATTGGGGAAGAGTGACGCCGTCGATGCCGAGATGGCAGCACGAGCCGTCCTGGCTGGGGTCGCCAAGGACTGTCCCAAGTCCGGTCAAGACAACGTAGAGATGATCCGGATGCTCAAGATCGTCAAGGACTCGGCGATCAAGGCTCGCACCCAGACCATCAACCAGATGAAGGCTCTCATAGTGACAGCACCTGCCGAACTGAGGGACAAATTATCCGGGCTCAGTGTCCGTAGGCTCACCGCTTGCTGCGCCAGGTTCCGCCCGGGTGAGCTGGTGTCGCCCCTGGCAGCAGCCAAGCATGCCCTCAGGTTACTGGCTCGTCGTCACTGCCAGCTGACCTCCGAGATAGAAGGCGTCGAAAGTGAACTTGTCCAGCTCACTACCCAGACCGCTCCAGCATTGGTCGAAGTCTTCGGAATTGGCCCTGACACCGCGGCCACACTCCTGGTCACCGCAGGGAGCAATCCTGAGCGACTGAGGTCTGAAGCTGCATTCGCTGCTCTATGCGGAGTGAACCCAATCCCTGCCTCTTCGGGTATGACCAACCGGCATCGACTCAATCGCGGAGGTGATCGCCAGGCGAATTCTGCACTCTATCGCATCGTCCTAGTGCGCCTCTGCCACCACGAGCCAACGCAGGAGTACATGAGCCGTCGGATCGGCGAAGGAAGAACAAAACCGGAGGTCATCCGCTGCCTCAAACGCTACGTTGCTCGTCAGGTCTTTGCCATCCTCCGCGACATGGGACGGAGGAACCTCGCCATACCGGCAGCTGCTTGACATCTATAGGAGCATCATTTTCGCTGGACAACAACAATTGAAGGCTCCAGGGATTGACACACCCATGCTGATGTGATACTTGTTCCGAAGCTAAATCTGAGCGCCGCAAAGGACTGCGAGGCGAGTTAACTCGACACCTCGGTCGCACGTATTGTTGTGGCGTTCTGGGTTTGAGTGTGGTAGGCTTGGCATCGAGAAAATTCGAATCAGAGTTTCAAGGAGGGGATTCGATGGCAACTTCGTTAAAGATCAGCACCCGGCTGTTGCTGCTGGCAGTGGCGGTGAGCCTTGTGGGCTTGCTGGCGATTGCTTGTGGAGCGGACGACGAAGAGGATGCGGACGCACCGGCCGCCGCGCCTGCGCCTGCGCCAACAACGGCGCCTGCGGCGCCGGTCGCGCAGCCGACCAGGGCCCCGGCGCCCGCGCCGTCCGACATAGTCAGCGACATAACCCTCACGATGGGCGTTCGCGAGGTTAATCCGATGTTCGGCAGCGTCGAGGGGTGGATATACGGTGGAGGCGTGGGTGGTGACCTGAGCTTCACCGACCATCTTCTGGTCCACGACGGCGTGGACCCGCTGGCGCCGTTCGCAGCCAAGGCGTGGAGCGTCAACGAAGCAGGGAACGAGCTTACCTTGACGATTCGGGACGACCTCAAGGTCAATACCCCTGCCGCTCTCGCGGGGCGGGACTTTGGTTACATAAAGGCTGCAGACGTTGCCTGGGACATGAACCAGCAGAACGCTGTCGTCAACCCCCAGCTCGGCGCCGCTATTGGCGCCCAGTTGGGAGCCACGTTCGCAGAGTGCAAAGCGGTGGACGAGTACACCGTGAAATGCCCGATGATAACCGACATCTTCTGGGGCATCCCGATCAGCGAGTTCGACATCAACGACACGAGCGTCACGCTCTTCAGCAAGACGGCCTACGACACATTGACCCCTGAAGAGATCGAGTTCCAGCCCATAGGCTCCGGCCCGTGGACCATGGGCGAATGGAAGCCAGAGGACCGGGGCACCATCCACGCTGTCCCCGACCACTGGAACGACCCTCCGCACATCGGCAGGTTCGTCGTCGTTCAGGTCCCCGATACGACGAGCCGCATGGCGATGATGCAGACCGGCGAGATGGACCTCGGAAATATCGACTTTGGCAAGTTCAGGGAGCTTGAAGCCGCAGGGCTCAAGTTCTTCCAGACGATGTCCGATCGCGACACGATGACGTTGAGCAACATCTGGCCGGGCCAGCTCTGGACCGACCTCAACGCCAAGACCGGGGATGCCTTGGAGCCATGGTTGTCCCCCGTGTATGAGCAGGACTACGCGTGGATCGGCTGCCCGTGGGGAGACAAGTGCCCCTACGACGACACGGACAACCCATCGGGGATGTCCGACATGGAGCAGGCGCGCCTGGTGCGGTGGGGGCTCTCTCACGCCATCGACCGCCAGGGAATCGTGGATGTCCTCCAGGCAGGTTTGGGCACCCCCATCTACCAGGAGCTGATGGGTCCGTTGTTCCCGGGCTGGAGGCCTGAGCGCACGGTCACCGCGGCCATGGTGAAGGCAACCCACGAGAAGTACAGCGGACCAAGCACGACCCAGGCGGCGGACGTACTCGGCCCTGGGACGGACTGGATAGAGTTCACAGAGTACGATGATGCCGCTGAGCCGAACTACGAGTGGCCCTGGTTGATCCCCACAGATATGGCTGAGGCCAATCGCCTGCTGGATCTGGCCGGATACCCGAAGGGATCGGACGGCATCCGGTTCGAGATCAAGATGAACAAGTACAACTGCGAGACGGGTGCCGTTTGCCTGGAGCAGGCCGACGCGGTTGCCGCGGGTTGGGAAGAGCTTGGCGTTAGGACCACGTTGCTCACCGAGGAGTATGGCGCGGTGGTCGTTCCTCGAATGAGAGACCGCACGCAGCCTTGGCCCGTTGTCAAGAACTGCAGCGTCGAGACGGCCAACTATCCCTTCGACTGGCCTCCTCCCTCCGCGGACAGCACGTTCAGCCGGCCAGCTTGGGGCTGCGCCTTCGAGAACAGGTTCCTGGACTACATGTACATGGAGATCAATGGTGAGAGGGACAAGGCCAAGCGCGAGGACCTTCACCTGGACATGGTCGACTACTACTACTACTGGCAGCTCTACAGCGGCATGGTCCAACCGCCTCGAGGGGTAGCTGGCAACCCTGAGACGGTCGCATCCTGGAACTCGCGTTCCACCGCAGCGGGGTTCTGGGGTAGGCCCCAGCACATCGTTCCCGTAGAATAGGAAGAATCTACAGAGGAGAGGGAGACGGGGCCCCTCTCCTCTTCGTGCTCTAACATCGCAGGGCGGCTCAACGAACGCCCTGCGATGTGTGTGTCCCCGAGATGAGGCCGTGAGGCCACGCCCAAGCCTGATAAAGAGGTCGTTGCTGGCGCCATGACGCGATTCTTGCTCAGAAGAGCCTTCTCGATCTTTATCTCCCTTATTGGGGCCACTGTGATCATATTCACCTTGACCAGATTCGGCCCCGATCCGGTGGACCTCTACCTGGGAGACACCCAAGTTGAGGTCACTGAAGAATACATCGACATGATACGGGCGTACCTGGGCGTGGATAAATCGTTGCCGGAACAGTACGGCTTATGGGTTTGGCATATTCTTAGGTTCGACATGGGCGAGTCCATAGGCAGCCATAGGCAAGTCAGCGAGATAATCCGCGACCACATCACCGTGACTCTGCAGCTGGCGATGGGCGCGTGGATATTTGCCGTTACCGTCGGAGTCAGCATGGGGGTTTTGTCGGCGGTCAAACGCGCTACATTCTGGGACTACTTCGGCCGGACGTTCGCGCTGTGCGGACAGGCGCTCCCCCAGTTCTGGACCGGCGTCATGGCGATACTGCTGTTCGCCGTGTGGCTCGGTTGGTTTCCCGCCGGCACCCTCGGCGAACGGGAGGGGTTTCCGCTGGCGTGGGACAACTTAGAACACTGGATACTGCCATGCATCGTTCTGGGATGGCCGGCATCGGCGGGCATCATGCGCCTGACACGCTCCTCGATGCTCGAGACGCTCGATTCGGAGTACATCAAGCTGGCCCGCGCCAAGGGTGTGGGCAACCAGACCATCATATGGAAGCACGGCCTGCGAAATGCCGTTATCCCACCGTTGACGTCGGCTTTGGTTCTCCTCGCCGATTATATGAATGGCGCGTTGGTCATAGAGATAATCTTCTCATTGCCCGGAATAGGCACCGTCGCCCTCAATCAGGCGGTCTATGACAATGACTGGCCGCTCCTGGCGGGCACCGTGCTCGTCTTTATGGGCATTTACGTCAGCTTCGCGTTCATTGCGGATATTGCATACGCGTTCATCGATCCCCGGATCCGGTACTCGTAGGGTATAACCGATATGCAACAGAGTCAGATAGAAAGAGACCTCCTGGGAATCCGGGACCGTCCGCCCGTAATCGGCGGGATCGTGGCCGCATGGAAGTTCACGAGACGCTATCCCACTTTGCCCATGCTCATACTGGCCATCCTCATATCGATAGGTATATTCGCTCCCGTGCTCGCCCCACACGACTCGAGAGCCGGCGGCATCCGTGATCGGCATCTTCCTCCAGCGTGGGCAGTCCTTGATGACGGTTATACGGTCAAGGTCGGCGATAGGGACCATATCCTCGGTACCGACCACGCCGGACGTGACGTCATGTCCCGCCTCTTCTTTGGCGCACGTATTTCGTTGGTGGTAGCCGCCATCGCGCTGACTAGCGGCTTCGTGGTGGGCACCACCATGGGCATTACCAGCGGTTACGCCGGAGGATGGTGGGACGAAATCGTAACCAGGACGGTCGACATATTTGCGGCGCTTCCGTTCCTGATGATGGCGCTCGTGGCCACGATGATGTTCGGGCAGAGCCTCCGATTGCTTCTGGCGTTGATGGCGTTACTCGCATGGGTCCCGTTCGTGAGGGTGACTCGAAGCCAAACGCTGGTCATAAAAAACGAGCCGTACGTGGACTTGGCCCGCGTTGCGGGGGCATCTCTCCCGCGGATTATCCTGCGGCACATACTGCCCGGCGTGCTAAGCACAGCGGTCGTGATAGCGACGTTAAGTGTCGGCTCGCTGATCCTGGCGGAAGCGGCATTGAGCTTCCTCGGGGCAGGAGTCCCTTCGCCAACGCCCACTTGGGGCGCCATGGTCCAGGAAGGTAGAAACTACCTCACCACAGCCTGGTGGCCAACCTTCTTCCCTGGCGTGGCCATTTTCATGACTGTGATGTCGCTGAACTTCACCGGAGACTGGCTCCGGGATCGGCTGGATCCGCGCCTCAGGCAGATTATGGACTAGAGAACCCAAGCAGCCGCTAGATCCGCTGGCCTGGCATCTAAGTTCTTCAGGAACTGGAACGCCGTGATTGTCCACGGCGGCCGCCGTCATGCTGATCCGCAGCCATACCCTGGCATCCAGTAGCGCGCCGTACGTGGACTTGGCCCGCGTGACCGGCGTGTCGTATACCACGATTATGTCGCGTCATAATCGTGCGATGTGTGACGGACCCGACAGTGATCATCGCCGCCCTTGCCAAACTCCAGGCACCTTGGCTAACCTCAGAAGTCCCTGTATCGCAAAGCCCGATACAGGTAGAACGTTGCGGCCACGGCATTCGCGCTGACCACCGCCGCGGTCATCATCTTCGTGAGCATGTCGCTGGTGGATATGACCGGTATCCTGTATACCCCGCCGAACAAGGCATTGTACGTTTCGACTTCCCAAATCTCGAAGACCAGCCAAGTGCTCATCACGGTTATTCCCATGGTCAGAAAAACCGCGAGCAAGTGCGCCCTGCCCGAGCTCTCTGTGTTCCACCATGCCAACGCCGCCCCCAGGGCTGCCGGCCCCCCTGCCATCGCCGCATGCACCAGGAAGAACGAAGCCGAGTCCGAATCAGGTGTCGGAACAGAATCCCTTATTATCGCCCACGAGCCGAAGCCGAGTACGGTCGCCAAGAACAACCCGAAAAATCCGCGGGCCAACAGGATCATCAGCAGGTCATAACTCAATATTCGCAATAACAGTTCCTTGGCCCCCTATGCACCGCCACGACATGAATCCCGCAGCGATCACCGCGCCTCAGTTTCGGTTGTTCAACTTCGCTCTGCGACCCGGACCCGGAGTCCCAGCGCTCCGAGCACGCGTCGCGGCGATCATGAATCATGTTACATTACCAGGTTTGCGACGGCCAAATGCCGCTATCGAACTTTCCAGGTCACGACGCAACGGTCTTCGACTGCGGAATGGCCGATGCCGAGCAGAATCTCGGAGATGAATCTGTGAGATAATATTCTGCCAAGTTGTCGCTAACCCGCCAGTACGACAGACGAGCGCGCAAATGCTTTTCGTTCGAAACCACTGCAACTCGTGAACCGATTCTCAAAACGAGCCCTACTCGCCCTGACTGTGATTGCAGCCGGATTGCCGCTGTTCCTGGCGCCCGTCGTTGCAGACGACGGCGACCCTGACCAGGCGCCGATAGGCCAGCCGGATCATCCGGGCGCCAAGCCGGCATACCCGCGTCTGGACTCCCAATTGAACCGAATCGTGGATCAACTCGGGCAGGCTACACCACGAGCATTGGCAGAGGCCGCACCCATTTCCCGGGACTCATCAGTCGCGGTAACCGTCCGGCGGTCCGGCAATGGCGCTGCGTTAGCAGACTTCTTGCAGGTCAATGGCGCAATAGTGGCCAATGTCGGGCCCGACTACATCGAAGCGTACGTGCCCGTGACATTGCTGACGACGCTCGCCGAGCAAGTCGGTGTGCTGAAGGTTCAGACCATCGTACCTCCACGGCCCGCGGTCACGAGCCAAGGCGCGGCTCTCCATCGATCACCGATCTGGAACTCCCGGGGGTTCACCGGCGCCGGCGTCAAAGCGGGTGTCATCGACACGGGCTTCATCGGCTACAGTGGGCTCATGGGCTCCGAGCTGCCCGCCACGGTCGTTGCGCGGTGTTACACGTCGATCGGCGTGTTCACGTCCGCGATCGCTGATTGCGAAACCGAAACCATTCACGGAACGGGCGTCGCCGAAGCTGTCGTCGACATCGCCCCGAACGTAAGCCTGTACGTCTCCAATCCCGTGTCAGCCGCAGACCTTCAATCGCCGCAGCCTGGCTTGTCTCGCAAGACGTGACGGTCATCAACCACTCGGCCGCCTGGGTGTGGGATGGTCCCGGAGATGGAACATCGCCTGACAGCAGCAGCCCGTTGACAACTATCAACTCAACTGTGAGCGGCGGTGCGATTTGGATCAACGCGGCGGGGAACTCGGCGGAGACCTCGTGGCAAGGCGGCTACGCTGACGCGGATTCGGACGGCTGGCTCGAGTTTACGACGAACACCGAATTCAACGGTGTGTTCCTCACGGCAGGCGAGAAACTGACAGTCCAGATGCGCTGGAGCGATATATGGGGAGCTTCCAATCGAGATCTGGATCTGTGGTTGACGGACCTCGACATCGTCGACTTGGCGTGGAGCCAAGAAGTGCAGTTGGGTTCAACCGGCGACGAACCCTACGAGTCGTTCAACTTTGTTGCCCCGGCGACCGGTGAGTATCTGTTGTGGATGGAACATTACGATGGCCCGGCTCCGTCCTGGATTCAAGTGAATGCATTCACGGGCCAGGACCTCGAGTTTGCCACTGCCAACAACAGCATGGGAAACCCAGCGGACAGCGCCAACCTCGGAATGCTGGCGGTGGGCGCCTCCAACTGGGTCACACCCACTGTCATCGAGTCGTTCAGCGGTCAGGGGCCAACCACGGACGGCAGGGTGAAGCCCGACATAGTGGGAGCGGACCGAGGCGATTCGGCGTCGTACGGCGCTGGAGGATTCCTGGGCACGAGTCAGGCGTCTCCACATGTAGCCGGCCTGGCGGCTCTTGTGCTCCAGCAGTTACCGAGCTTCACGCCCGCCCAGGTGGCCGCTTACCTCAAAGACAACGCTCTCCCACGAGGGGCGGCGCCGAACAACACTTGGGGTTACGGTCTGGCCCAGCTCCCGTCCTTGGCGCCCGGCGCCCCGACCGGGATCGCGGCGGTTCGTGGGTTACACGAAGCCGCGGTGAGCTGGAGCGCCCCAAGCGCCGACGGCGGGAGCCCCGTCACGCACTTCACTGTCACCTCCAGCCCGGGCGAAATCACAGCGGTCGCGACGGCTACGAGTACGAGCATTGCCGTGACAGGGTTGACCGCGGGGATTCCATACACGTTCACCGTCACAGCGACGAACGCGGTCGGGACAGGCGCGTCCTCGACGCCATCCAACGCTGTCACTCCAGTCGACGTTCCAGGGGCGCCTTTGAACGTCGCAGCAACTCGTGGCAATGGCCAAGTCACGGTGACCTGGACCGCCCCGGCGGGCGACGGAGGCGATCCGATCACGACCTACACGGTGACGTCGAATCCCGGCGCCAAGACTGCCAGCACTACTGCCGCGGTGTTGACTGCGGTCGTCTCCGGTTTGGTCAACGGAACCGAATACACTTTTACCGTCAGAGCAACCAACGCCTTCGGAACCGGCGCTGGTTCGGCCCAATCGGATCCGGCCACGCCGGCGACACTGCCTGACCCGCCCACGAACGTGACGGCTTTGGGCGGCAACGAACAGGCGCTGGTAAGCTGGCAAGCGCCCGTCTCCGACGGCGGCGACACGATCTCTCAGTACACGGTAACGTCCAGCCCCGACGCATTGACCGGCGCCTCGTCGCCCGGCGATCTGTTCGCTTGGGTGCTTGGCCTCGACGCCGAAACCAGCTACACGTTCGTCGTCACTGCCGCCAACGGCATTGGAACGAGCTCGCCGTCGGCCCCCTCGAATTCGATCGTCCCAGGCAACTTTTCGCCGGTTGTGATAGCGCCGAATACGAATTTCAGCGAGGGCTCGGCAGAAATCAGACAAGTGGCCACGTTTACCGACGTCGAGACGGCCCAGACGCGCACCGCAACCATCGACTGGGGAGACGGCTCCACGAGCACGGGCATCGTCGTCGAATCCAACGGCGCAGGCACGGTGTCTGGGTCGCATGTCTATACGGACGACAGCGTGCACACGGTCACGGTGACGGTGAACGACGGGTTCGGCGGCGTGGGAAGCGACAGCCTGACGCTCACGGTCGACAACGCTCCTCCGACGGTTCTCATCTCGTCGCTCCGGTCAGAAAGCGACGGTCGCATAGGGTTATGGCCAGCGACATACACCGATCCAGGCGCATTGGACACCCATACGGGGATGATCGACTGGGGGGATGGGACGACCACGACCGCGACTTTGATCGCAGACAAGCGGGCGGTCCTGGGGAGCCACACGTACAACGTCGCCGGAAACTACACCGTGACCGTGACAGTCACGGACAGCGACGGCGGCTCGGGGTCAGACGCGTTCGCGGTCGCCGTAAACGCAACTCCGACGGTC
>DCWO01000053.1 GCA_002328865.1 Dehalococcoidia bacterium UBA2160
ACGTACACCGTCAACGTCAACGACGAACTGTCGGAGACCTTCGTCGCCTAACAGAAACCACATCCGAAGCCCATTCCGCCGAGACGGTCGCCTCGTGACCGTCTCGGCGTTTTTGTTCCCGAAGGAGGCGGCGTCCGCTCCTGTTCTTGACACGGCATCCGCTCGATTCTAGACTACGGTCGTCGCGGACAATTCCCGACTAAGAATGTTTAATGACACGGAGGAATCCCTATGGTCGACCGCACGATGCGAGGCGTCTATCCCATCCTGGCCATGCCGTTCGATGACGATTCGCGCATCGACGTCGAAGACCTCCAGCGAGAGGTCGAATACCTCATCGACGCCGGCGTTCACGGCGTCGGCGTGGCGATGGCCAGCGAGGTGTACAAGCTCTCGGAGTCCGAGCGCGATCTCGCCACGACCACGGTGGTCGAGCAGGCCAGGAGACGCGTGCAGGTGGTCATCAACACGGGCGGCCCGGGCACGGATCTCGCCGTCCAGTACAGCCAGAGAGCGCAGGAGCTCGGGGCCGACGCTGTGATGGCGATTCCACCGGCCGGGGCCGCGTCTGTCGCTGTCAGAGAGTACTTCAGGCGTATTTCCGACGCGATCGACGTGCCGATCTTCATCCAGGACATCGCCTCCGGCACCGTTCCGCCCCCTCTGGCCGTGCAGATCGCCAGGGAGTCGGAAAACGCGTGCTACGCCAAAGTCGAAGTCTCGCCGACGGCGCCCCGCGTTGCCCAGGCGAAGGATTTGGGAGGCGACGACCTCGTCATATTTGGCGGCGCCGGCGGCAATTTCTTCGTGGAAGAACTGCGCCGGGGTTCGGTCGGCACAATGCCCGCCGCCGCCATTCCCGAGGTGTTTCGCGACGTTTGGGACCTCTACCAGGACGGCCGAGACGAAGAAGCGACGCGCAAGTTCCGGCGGTACATTCCGTTGTTGCAGACATTGGGGCAGGGACAAGGCATCGCAAACTACCTGACGAAAGAGGTGTTGCGTCTGCGTGGTGTGTTCAAGACCGCCAACGTTCGCCACCCGGGCGTTAAGCCGGACGAGCTTACCTACCGCGAACTGGCCAGTCAGGTCGAAGGGCTCGAGCTATCGGCTTACAGGGCGACGTAGGCAGACCGCCTCAGCGCTATTGGCGTCGGTGGCAGCGGATGTTCCGCTCGCGTCTGTCGAGGCGTCGTGCCGCGGGCCGTTTCAGCTTGTGTTGTCGCCTACTGGCTCCCCACCGAAAGACACGTGATGGTGCGAGCGATGCCGGGGATCATGTGAATCTCTTTGGTGACGGTTTCGCCCACGGAGATAAGGTCGTCGGCAGCGACGATCGCGATTATGTCGTACGGTCCGGTGACCGCGTCGACGATCTCGGTGCTGGACAAATCTTTGAGGGCCCGGGTCACCTCCGCGGATTTGCCAACCGCCGTTTCAATTAGAACGTAAGCCTTTGTGGTCATTGGCAACCTCCGGCAACACGGCTCTGGAAGCCAGCTAAGTACGGGTGTGAGAGGCGTGGTTGAGTGCCTGCATTCTAGGCGTGGCTCCCTGAGATGTCAATCGAAGTTGACGGGCCTTTTCAAACGACGCAGTCATTCATATAATCCAGCCGGGTAGAGACGACTGATTCCGTCTCCGGATGCATTATTGGACAGGGAACTCAAAGGGGGCGACATGGCAGCCGAGTTGATGGCCGACTATCGATGCCACACGGGAGAAGGTCCGCTCTGGAATCCGATGGAAGGCAGGCTCTACTGGGGCGACATTCCCCAGGGACGTCTGTTCCGTCTCAATCCCCAGACACGCGCTCACGAGCAGTTCTACGATGGCCGGCAGGTAGGTGGCTTCACGATACAGCGTGATGGTTCCCTGCTGCTGTTCATGGACCGATGCTCGATCGCGATCTTGCGCGACGGAGCAGTCGAGTTTCTGGTGGATGAGTTGCCTGACCAGCTCGACAACCGGTTCAACGACGTGATCGCGGACCCGGCGGGTCGAGTCTTCTGCGGGACCATGCCCACCGCGACGCGAAAAGCCACGCTCTATCGGATGGACACAGACGGATCGCTGACGACCGTCCTGGAAGGGGTCGGGCTCTGCAACGGGCTTGGATTCACGCCGGACCTGAAGCAGATGTACTTCACCGACACGATCGAAAGGAAGATCTACAGATTCGACTATGCGATCGAGACTGGGGAGGTCACGAACCAGCGGGTGTTCGTCGAGACTCCCGAGGGCGAGGGCGGGCCCGACGGCATGACCGTCGACGCCGAGGGTTGCGTCTGGTCGGCGCGGTGGGACGGCTCGGCGCTCTATCGATACTCGACGAGCGGGGAAGAGATCGCGCGTGTGCCGATTCCGGCGCGGAAGGTGTCCGCTGTCGCCTTCGGAGGTCCGGACTTGACCGACATGTACGTCACGACCGCGGGCGGTGACAATCGGGAAGAAGAGGGCCCCGGAGCGGGCGGCCTCTATCGTCTGAATCTGGGGATCCGCGGCAAGCCCGAATTCCTGTCGCGGGTCGGCTTGAGCTAGGCGTCAGTACCCTCGCCGCCACAATGTGATCTTCTCCGGGACGATGCGTACGAATGTGTGCAGCCGGGGCCAGTACGGATCGACGTAGCCGTCCACCTCGTCATCGTTCAGGTAGCGGCGACAGATGTCTTTTGCGGCCTTCAATCCGGAATCGTCCAGTCGATCCGCCACGGTCACTGTCCCCCTCAGCACCAGCGCGGCGAACGGAGGGGAGTCGTCTTGGACAGAGAACGCCACCCGGCCGTCCCGTTGCACGTTCTTGACCCAAGCTCTGTTCTTCTCGGTCCAGACGAGGATCGACTCGCCGTCGTACTGGTACCAGACCGGGACCGCGTGCGGACTCCCGTCACGTCTCATCGTGGCGATGACGCCCACCTTGCTCTGGTCGAGATAATCGCTGACGTCTTGCGCGTTCACAACCATCAGCGCTCCTTGGTCAGACGGATGTTATGTGGACGTGAGCCGATGACGATGGGTGGCGCCAGGCAGTCAATGTCCCTCGGAAACCTCGGTGATCTCGTCGGCGACGAGGCCGTGGGCCTCGCGATGCACTGCCTCGGCGGCTTCCTTGCTTGGCGCGTCGACGAGGCAGAAGACGGTTCCTTCGTCCTGATTGAACCAGTACTGCACATAGTTGACGCCGTGTTTGCCCTGAACCTCGAGGTCCCGTGCGTGAGCTCCTGCCACAGCTTCAGCGGTTAGCCCTTCAACGTTCTTGTGCGAGTCCATGTACATGGGCATGTATTGTCTCCCCAATCATCCGCAAATCCGTTGTTCCACCGATGCAATCAAACGTCCGAAACAATATCGTCGCGAGGCGGTATTTTCCATCGCGGACACGCCGATTGCCAACAATGCAGCGAACGATATCACCGACGTCTGGCACAGTCAATCCGTGCCCAGCAGAATTGCTCGCGAGAAACCTGCCGCCTGCCTGGAATGTTGACAACGGAGCGTGGGCGTTGCTACGATGCTTCTGCCAAAAACCCCTGCCTGCCCAGAGTCCGTCGCTGTGTACCCTCGGCATTCCTCCGCGTGATCGCTGAGGGTCTTGTTTTTGGGCAAGGGAACACGTCGGCCATGGAGGCTCTAGAGTTGTCCCACGTCAAGTGTCTGCGCTGCCGAGGGTGCGAACGAGAGTACCCCGTCGAGCCCCTGAACGCTTGCGACTTCTGCTTCGGACCGCTCGAGGTCGAGTACGACTACGAGGCCATCTCCGAAGCAGTCAGCCGTGAGAGCATCTCGCAGGGCCCGAACACCATGTGGCGGTACCACGATTTCCTTCCGGTGGACGCTGAGCTCGCACTGGACATGGGCACCGGATTCACCCCGCTCATCAAGGCCGAAAACCTGGGGCGAAGGCTGGGTCTCGAGAACCTCTATGTCAAAAACGACAGCGTCAACCCTACGTTTTCGTTCAAAGACAGGGTCGTTTCCGTGGCATCGGCAAAGGCGTTGGAGTTTGAATTCGACACGCTGGCGTGCGCTTCCACGGGCAACCTGATGGGCGCAGTCGCGGCTCACGGCGCCAAAGCCAGCATGAACACGATGGTGTTCTTCCCGGCTGACGTAGAGAAGGGCAAGATCGTGGGGGCCGGCATCTACGGCGCCACGCTAATTGCGGTCGACGGGACGTACGACCAGGTCAACAGGCTTTGCAGCGAATTGGCCGACAATCACCGTTGGGCGTTCGTGAACGTCAACATGCGGCCGTTCTACGCCGAGGGCAGCAAGACCCTCGGGTACGAGGTGGCCGAACAACTGGGCTGGACTGCACCCCAACATTGCATCGTACCTGGCGCGTCCGGCGCTTTGTTTACCAAGATCTACAAGGGCCTGAACGAAATGGTCGACGCGGGACTGATCGCCCCGATTTCGACGAAGATGCACATCGCACAAGCCGAGGGTTGCTCTCCGATAGTGGAGGCCTATAACCTGGGCGAAACCGAGGTGCGGCCTGTCCGGCCAAACACGCTGGCCAAATCGTTGGCGATCGGCAATCCCGCCGACGGCCCATACGCGCTGCGAACGATCGCCGCTTCCGAGGGATCCGCGGTGATGGCCATGGAGGACGAGATCGTCGAAGGCATCCAGATACTGGCCGAGACCGAAGGGATATTCACGGAGACGGCCGGCGGCGTGGTAATCTCCGGGTTGCGGCGGCTGGTCAAGAACGGGCTCATCAAGCCCGACGAGCTTACCGTGGCGTACATCACCGGAAACGGCCTGAAGACTCAAGAGGTTGTGGAAAGCGCGATCAAGCCAGTCCACATCACCCCAAGCTACGACGCGTTTGAAGAGGCTATGGCGGGGCGGTAGCCCCGCGTCATCTCGGCAAAGGACGGCTTGCCATGGTCAAAAGACGAGTCAAATTCACATTCCCGACCGACCAGATCACCGACCCGGTGATCTACGAACTCGGCCATCGATTCAAGCTCGTAACCAACATTCGTAGGGCGGACGTGCGAGAAGACATGGGTTGGGTGGTGTTGGAGCTGGAAGGGTCCGAAGACGAGATCGCCAACGGACTCGCTTGGGTCGCCGAGACCGGCGTCAGAATCGACCCCGTGAGCGGCGACGTAATCGAAGGCTGAATCCGGCGACGGATCGGGACATCAAATAGGCGGCAGGGTTCACTCCTGCTTGAATTCATGTGTAGCGGAGGATTCGGATATGAGCATTACGGTGAGGATTCCCACGCCTCTCCGCCGCGTGACGGACGGTCAGGACAAAGTCGACGTCGAAGGGTCCACGATCAAAGAGATCATCGACTCTCTCGACGGCCAGTTCCCGGCGATCAAGGAGCGGCTCTGCGACGAGCAGGGGCAGCTTCGAAACTTTGTCAACATCTACGTCAACGGCGAAGATCTGCGGTTCTTGGACGGGATCGACTCCTCGGTCAAAGAAGGCGACGAGATCAGCATCGTCCCCGCTGTCGCCGGAGGCTAGGCGCCCGGTCTTCCCTGGGACTGCAGCCATTTCGTTTTCTGTTCGTGCCGCGCCCGCTGGTCGGGCGGGACGAACCGTGCGTGGAACGCCGTCCGATAGTCGTCGAATTCGGCGTTAGCGACGGCCTCCCGCATCTCCTCCATCAACCTTAGGACAAACCTCAGGTTGTGTATCGTCGCCAACCTGTAGGCCAGCAACTCCCCTGCCTTGAACATGTGGTGCACGTATGCCGCAGAGAAAGTCTGGCACGTATAGCAATCGCACCCCTCTTCCAGCGGCTCGTCCCGTCTTCTGTGGGGAGCGCTGACGATGTTGATTCGGCCGTCGCGAGAGAACAGCGCGCCGTTGCGGGCGATGCGGGTCGGCAGGACGCAATCGAACATGTCGATGCCTCTGGCAACGCACTCGACCAGGTCTTCGGGCGAGCCCACGCCCATCAGGTATCGGGGCGTGTCGGACGGCAGCAACTCAGCGGCGGCGGCAACGCCCTCGTACATGTCTTCCTTCGATTCGCCGACGCTGAGACCGCCGAGAGAGTAGCCGGGGAAGCCCAAAGAGATCAGGTGCTCGGCTGACCTCTGCCTGAGATCCGGGAACAGTCCGCCCTGGACGATGCCGAACAGGAGTTGGTCTGTCCGAGTGTGGGTTTCTTTGCAGCGCTCCGCCCACCGGTTGGTCTGCTCGACGGCGGCCGCAACTGCGGCCTTGTCCGAATCCGCCGCGACGCACACGTCGAGAGGCATGATGACGTCGGCGCCCAACCTCTCCTGGTACTCGATGGCGCTCTCCGGCGTCAGCTTGTGCATGCTTCCGTCGACGTGGGACTTGAACAGAATGCCATCTTCGTCGATCTTTCGTAGGTGCTCCAGGCTGAACCCTTGAAAGCCCCCGCTGTCGGTGAGGATCGGTCCGTCCCACGCCATGAAACGGTGCAAACCGCCGTGCAACTCGACGATGTCGATCCCGGGACGCAGATACAGGTGATATGTGTTGCCGAGGACGATGCGCGCGTTGATGGCCCGAAGATCGGCCGGGTCGAGGGACTTGACCGATCCCTGCGTCGCGACGGGCATGAACGCGGGCGTGGCCACGTCTCCGTGAGCCGTGCTCAGCACGCCCACGCGGGCGTTGTCGTCCGAATGCTTGACGGTGAATGCTGACATGCCCGGATTCGTGGCCTCCTACCGTGCAGTGTACCGAGCATTCTACTTCGCCGGAGCAGGCTTTGTGAAACGAGTCCGAGATTGGTCAGCGTTCCGCGGCGTACAGTTCGGTGTCCGGATGGTACGCGGACCAACCGTACCACTCGGAGATGAAGGACGGCACGAACTCCAGCGCACGTCCGCTGAACTCGCCGGCGGTTGCTTTGCCTTGAGCGTCCCAAGTGGAGCCGGTTTGGCGGTCGGTTATCGAGAAACCGCCGTTGTCCGCAGCGTAAAAATCCAGAGGAGAGCCATCGACCAAGCTGGAGTAGGCCAACCCCGTTTGTGACGCATCATCGTAGATGACGAGTATCGGCTGGCCCGCAAGGATGTCGTTGGCCACGCCGCCGGTCGTAGCGAATTCCGCGAGCGGGTAGCCTTTGAATTCGCCGTCCACCTCGACGCCGACCACCAGGGCGTTGGCATCGAGCCTGTCATCGCCGTATATCGCTTCGCCGGG
This sequence comes from Dehalococcoidia bacterium UBA2160, assembly GCA_002328865.1. Classification (GTDB taxonomy): domain Bacteria; phylum Chloroflexota; class Dehalococcoidia; order Lucifugimonadales; family UBA1123; genus UBA2160. The sequence goes on from DCWO01000053.1 coordinate 7,153, forward strand.
GTTGAACGAGCCGATGTTGACGGCGCGGTAGCGGTCGCTGAACGGCGTGTTCGGCGAGAGCACAAGCGTGTCGGGGTGGGCGTTTTTCCATTCGCCGTATGTCATCTGCGGCATTGGAATCATCTTGAGCCGCTCGCCTTTCAAAGCGCCGTCGGTCGCTTTGCCGTCGAGTTGAGTCCACACGGAGCTGGTCTCGCGGTCTTGCATCGACAGGACCGCCTGGTTCAATCCGAAGACCTCGAAGGTGAGGGCGCTGCCTCGGACCACGGGGTCGTACCCGACCCCCGAGCTGCACTTGATTCAATACGTGACAAGGACCGGACGGTCATCAATCGCGTCGTTGACGACGTGGTGATAGTAGACCATGCCGACGGGGTAAGCCCGGGCCTCGCCGCCCACGTCCAACCCCAGCACCAAGTTCTCGTCGCCCAGGTAAGTTGCCTGCTCGATAGTCAGAAACTCAGGGTTGTCCAGTGGCACGAACGGAGATCTGCGTCCCTGACCGGAGAATGTCGGCGTCGCTGGCCGCTGCGCCGGAGCGGATCCAGATACAGGGGACGGCTGTGGCGTTGGACCGACAACCGCTGTCGGAACGTCCACGTTTGCGCCGGCGCTGCAGGCTGTCGCAGCGGCGATCAACCCGGCTAACGCGGCGCCGAGCCATGCGAGACGTCTGATCTTGAGTGCAAGTGTGTTCATGTAACGCTATCGCAATGTGCATCCGACGGCGCCCCCGGTTCAGAGGGCTTCAATCGCTACAACGGTCTGAGTCCCGATAGGTTATCCATATGAGAATTGGCATCATGTGGCAGCGACTCCTCAGCACAATCGCCGGAAGCCAATTGCGCCGACTGTTGCTCGCATTTCCAGCCGAATTCGACGCTGCGACTCAAATCATCGCTGCCTGATCGGCGCGGCATCCGGTGTGATTCTTGACACGGATTGTGTGCAGCCGTAAACTTGCCCCAGATTCAGATTGGCTCCGCAGCGATCGTCGTTGCGCATGCCCGAATAGGAGAGCACCCATGACCCAAGAATCGGCGATATCAGACGAGATGCGGGCCGCAATCAACGTCGAGTCGGAACCTTACACCAATGCCGTCGAGCAAGGCGCAATCGAGAAGTTCGCCCGGGCGATAGGCGACACCAATCCTCTGTTCAGCGACGAGGCGGCCGCCCGGAAGTCGCGATACGGCGGGATAATCGCTCCGCCCACGTTCTTTCGGTCGTTGAGGTCCGGACCGTCGAAGGTGGACGTGCAGAGTCCGTATCCGGCGAATTTGGACGGCGGCAGCGAATGGGAGTATTTCGAGCCCGTTCGGCCCGGTGATCGGATAACCGTAACCACGTACCTAGCCAACGCGTTCGAGCGAGCGGGCCGGCTCGGGAACATGCTTTTCATGGTGCGAGAGACGAAGTACGTCAACCAGTTCGACACGGTGGTCGCGTTGCAGCGGAGCACCGGCATCAGCTACCAGCCGCCCGAGGGCGAGTGACGCTGAGGCGACCTCACCGATCACTCACCCCGGAACCACTATGGAGGAACCGACCATGGCAGACCAGGTATATTTCGACGACGTCAAAGAGGGAATGGAGCTTCCCGAAGTCCGCAAGGACCCGACGACCCAACAGCTCGTGATGTACGCCGGCGCATCCGGCGACTACTACCAGATCCACTACGACCTCGAGTTCGCCCGCAACAACGGCCTCCCCGATGTGATCCTTCACGGCGCGCTGAAGAACGCCTTCTTGGGCCAGATCATGACGAACTGGATCGGCGAAGAGGGAACGCTGAAGAAGCTCAGCGTCCAATATCGCGGCATGGACGTGCCCGGAACTCCCGCCTTCGTCAAGGGCGTCGTCAAGAAGACATACGAGGAAGACGGCGAGAACCTTGTCGAGTGCGAGATCTGGCTCGAGAACCACGAAGGCACACGCACGACGCCAGGGTCGGCGGTTGTGTCTCTGCCCAAGCGGGGTTAATCGGCGAGTCACGCCTAGTCGATGCTGCACTGATCGAGTCGACCGCGAAATACCGTTTCGTAGAGGCGCCCCGATAGGCATGTAGCAATGTGACCAGTGTCTGCAGGTTGGAATAGCGTGCCGTGACGGCGTAACTCGCCGTAGTTGGTAGGCGAAAACCACGGGCGGGTTTGAAGAGACCGTCTCATAAGTCGCCAAGAGGACATATTTGTCTGCGATTCAGCGGGGTTGCCGTGCCTGGCAGATCTTTCGAAACCGCGATTTTTGGCGTTTTGGGGCGCGGCGAACGACTTATGAGACAGGCTCTGAAACCCGCCCCTACGGCCAAAGATTCTCTGCCGGCGCAGAGCCTCACGGTCGGTACGGACGCGTCGGCATCGACGGCGCCGTGGTCCCGGTTCGATCGCAAACGCTTCACAGACAACAACAGGGGCAGGTCGCAATGACCGGCCCCTGTTCTATGTTCGTGATGGAGCGGCGCTAGGGCCGGGTTAGTCGGCCTCTACACCCTCGGCGAGTCCCGATTGTACGCCAGAGGCTATGTGGCGGAACTCTTCGAGCACGGCGTTGCTGTTGAGGACCGTCGGCTTAGAGGTGTCGAGGTAGTCGGCCTTCATCTGAATTCTGCCCAGGAACTCGAGGCCCATCTCTTTGGCGAGCTCCTCTCCGGAGCCTTTGCCGAAGATCTCGCCGCAGAAGTTCTCCACCATGCCGAGGACGTTGACGTTGAGCTTGCGGATCATATTGATGGAGCGCTTGGCGTCGATCTGCGCCAGCTCCTGGGGCGTGGTGACGACGACGAAGCCGTCAAGGTCCAGTGACTGCATGATGGTCAGCGGGGCGTCGGAGGTGCCGGGCGGGAGGTCGATGACCAGGTAGTCGAGTTCTCCCCATTCGGTGGACTGGAGGAACTGGTTGATGGCGTTATGGACCATCGGGCCGCGCCAGATGATGGCCTCTTCTTCGTCTTGCTGGAAGAAGGCCATCGACATGACCTTGACGCCGAATCGTTCCGGAGGAACCATCTGCCGGTCTTCGCTTATCACGGGTTGCTCGGCGATTTTGAGTGCGCGAACCACGTTGGGACAGTCGATGTCGACGTCCAGGATGCCAACATTGGCGCCGTCCATGGCCAGGGAGACCGCGAGGTTGACGGCGATGGTGGTCTTGCCGACCCCGCCTTTGCCCGAGTAGACGCCGACCTTGTGTTTGATCTGCGAGAGGGCGTCGGTGATGGCGCGCTTCTGCTCGAATTGCTGCTTCATCGATTCGATGCGAGCGCGGGCTTGCGCCTGTTGTTGCGGGTTCATCTCGGGGTTCATTGTGGGCACTCCTTCAGCCGTCATCGACGTGACACCGGCAGATGGCCGGCGGCATGGGTCTATGCTAGCAGCTTCGGGAGCGGGGCGCCGGACCCTTCCGGTGAGAGTCGGAATGCAGGTCGAGCGGGCGGGTCAGTCCAGTCCGAGAAGCTTCTTGCCGTCCTCGGTAATCAGATCGGGAGTCCAAGGCGGGTCGAACGTCAACTCCACGTTGACGTCAACAACGCCTTCGATCTCCGCGATGCGCCACTCGGCTTGTTGGGCGATGTAAGGTCCCAGGCCGCAGCCCGCAAAGGTGAGGGTCATCTTCACGTCGACGTTGCCGTTGTCCACTTCCACACCGTAGATCAACCCGAGGTCGACGATGTTGACCGGGATCTCGGGATCGTAAACGTCTTGCAGAGCGTCAATGACTGTCTCTTTTGTCACAGCAACCGTGGTCATCGAAGATTCCTCCCGTATCGGAGATAGTAATGGCTAAAGTCACCCAATTGTACCCGCGCAAGGGCCGGTTGTCAAAAACCGTTTCGTAGCATAGTAAGCGTATAAAGGTTAATCCGACAAGGCGCCGAGAATCAGGCGTTCAGCATCGGACTGGCTGGCCGCGACTGCCACGTACAAGAGGCTGCCTCTGTTCTTGAGCACCACGTGGAGGTTGTCGAGCTGGCGATAGCGGGCATTGGTGTCGCCGATTTCGATGGTCTCGAGGCCGATCCGATTCGCCACCGACCGCAAGAGGTACGATACGAGGAATCCCGGATAGCCTGACTTGCTAACGAATACGACCCCGACTCCCGCCTCCTGAAAGAACTCGTCGCCAATGGACGCTGGAACCGTCAGATCTGAGTCGGCGTACGCGCCGAAAGCGACGTTGTCGACTTTGATGAGGCTGAACACGGTGTTGAGACCGAACAGCCGGATGCCTCCCTGGCTGGCCAACTCCTGAATTAGCTCGTCTTCCAACGTCATGATTCCGACGGCCAGCGGCCTGGAATCTGATTTCGGCAGGTTGGTGATCAGGTTCCACGCGACCGGATCGTGGTCCGTGAAAGGGACAAGTTGGCCGGATTCAAGCTGGCTCCTGACGGCCTCAGCCCATGGAGTGTCGCCCCGCACCACATGGACTTTGGTCTGATCTTGAAGCCCCCAAAACTCGTCGCGCACGCCAGCAGACTGATAGAGGTCCCACGCCACCTCGGCGTCGGCTTCGCCAGTGAACTCGAGTGTGCCGCCGAACTCCTCCGGCGACGACGAAACCGCAATCGTGGCCCGCCTGAGTCTGAGCGTCGCCGGCACGCCAGCAGGCAGAACGTCGGCCAAGTCGGACGTGAGGAACCGCTCGGTGGCGATATCGACGGTTCGGTTGGTGTTGAAGTACATGTACCCGCCCAATTCCGCGCTCGGCAACAGGGCGGAATCTATGCCTTCAGGCAGGGTCGCGGTTCCCTCTTCCACCTCGCTGGCGCAAGCCATCGCGGCGAGTGCCAACAAGACGAGAAGGATAGCGATTGCAGACCGTTTGCGCACGGTGGACTCCTGGAAGGCAGCTCGAACAAGTAGACGGCGCCGTCTACTCGACGATCACTTTCCTCAGGTCTGATATCTGATCGCGAAGAAGAGCGGCTTTTTCGAACTCCAAGTTCCGGGCGGCAGACTTCATCTGTGACTCGAGGTCTTTGACCAGCCGGAGGACGTCGTCCTTGGGCATGTCTCCCTGGTCGACCGCGTAGCTGGCGCGGGTCTCCGCGATCGCTTGGACTCGCTCGTTGATGTCGTGGATGGTCTTTTGGATGCTCTGAGGAGTGATGCCGTGCTCGCGGTTGTATGCCACCTGAATGTCTCGGCGCCGCTCGGTTTCGTCGATGGCGCGCTTCATCGAGTCGGTGACCCTGTCGGCGTACATGATCACCGAGCCGGAAACGTGTCTGGAAGCCCGGCCGATCGTCTGGACGAGGGCGGTCGTCGAGCGCAAGTAACCCTCTTTGTCGGCGTCCAAGATGGCGACCAGGCTGACCTCGGGCAGGTCCAATCCCTCCCGCAGCAGGTTGATGCCGACGATCACGTCGTATACGCCCAGGCGCAGGTCTCGAAGTATCTCGCTTCTTTCGAGGGTGTCGATCTCGGAGTGCAGGTAGTGGGTCCGGGTGCCGGTTTCCCGTAGGTAGTCGGCCAGCTCCTCGGCCATGCGCTTCGTCAGCGTCGTCACCAGGCAACGTTCGCCTCGTTCGACGCGGGTGCGAACCTGGTGCAGCAGGTCGTCGATCTGTCCGGCTGTGGGCTTGACCTCGATTATCGGGTCGATGAGTCCGGTGGGCCTGATGACTTGCTCGACCATCTGTTGGGAGTGCTCGTACTCGTACGGTCCGGGTGTGGCCGAGACGTAGACGGCCTGGTTGACGCGTTCCTCGAACTCACCGAAGTTCAGCGGCCGGTTGTCGAGCGCCGAAGGTAGCCTGAATCCGTATTCCACCAGCACCTCTTTGCGAGAGCGGTCTCCGAAATACATTCCTCGAATCTGCGGCAACGTCATGTGCGACTCGTCGATGAACAGCAGGTAGTCTTCAGGGAAGTAGTCGAGCAAAGTGTACGGGGCGCTGCCCTCGGATCGCTCCGACAGATGTCGGGAGTAGTTCTCCACGCCCGAGCAATATCCGGTCTCACGCATCATCTCCATGTCGTAATTGGTGCGGGACTCCAGGCGTTGCGCCTCGAGCAGCTTGCCCTGGTTGTTCAGGATGGCAACCTGTTCGACTTTCTCAGCCTCGATTCGATCGAGGGCGATCTGCAACTTCTCTTCAGAAGTTACGAAGTGCTTGGCCGGGAAGATTTCGATGTCCTCGCATTCGGCAAGCATCTCGCCGGTCAGCGGGTCGAGTTGGATGATGCGTTCGACTTCGTCGCCCCAGAACTCGATCCTCACGCCGACGTCTTCGTATGCGGGAAGGATCTCCATCGTGTCGCCGCGGATCCGGAACCGGCCCCGGGCGAGGTCGAAGTCGTTGCGCTCATACTGCATGTCTATGAGCTGGCGGGCGAGCCTGGACGGGCTGCGAATCTCCCCTCGGCGGACGTGGGCGACGAAGCCCTGGTACTCCTCCGGCGAGCCGAGGCCGAAGATGCAGGACACGGACGCCACGATCAGGGTGTCGCGGCGGGTGAGAATCGCGCGGGTGGCCGCATGTCGGAGCTTGTCCAGTTGCTCGTTGATGTCGGCGTCTTTTTCGATGTAGAGGTCGGAGCGCGGGACGTACGCCTCAGGCTGGTAGTAATCGTAGTAGCTGACGAAGTATTCGACGGCGTTTTTGGGAAAGAACTCCTTAAACTCAGTCGCCAACTGGGCCGCAAGGGTCTTGTTGTGAGCGATGACAAGCGTCGGCCGCTGGACCTTCTCGATGACGCACGCCATCGTGAAGGTTTTACCGCTGCCAGTGACTCCCATCAGGCTCTGGTGCGTCTCGCCACTATCGACGCCTTGGACCAGCTTGTCGACCGCACTCGGCTGGTCGCCTGTGGCCGCAAAATCGGAGATTACTTCAAAATCGGGCAATGCTCACCTCTGCATCATCCATTGTACAACGGTAGGCGGACGGCGTGGCGCCGGGTTGTCGCATTGAGCATGGCCGTGAACGGCCGGAGCACGCACAAGCGCCGAAATCGCGGGCTAGGCTTTCCGCACCACCCACACCATCTCGTTGCTAAACTCGTCGAACGGCAGTCTGTCGAAGTCTCCGTAGAGGTCGACGATCTCGAAGCCGCATGAGGTCAACAGGTGGTGGAGCTCCCAGCGATGGGCGTAACGGAGTTGGAAGTCGCGATACATTTTGCGGACCACGGCCATGTCGTCGTCGAGCTCCTCGATGGTCAGGCGTGTCGCCAATATCTGGTTGTGGTTGTCGTAGCCGCTCTGCTGCCATAGCACGAAGTTCTTGCCCGTTTCAGGGTCGGTCACGTCTCGAAAGTGGTACGACGTGTCGCCTTCCTGGAGCAGCATGTCCAGGTCGGGTACGAAGACGTTGAACACCAGCCTTCCGCCCGGAGTCAGATGCTCACGGATTTGGGTCAGCGCTCGGATCTGGTCCTCGACGGACAAAAGCGCCAAGAAACCGCGGAACGGTATGATCGCCAGATCGAATTGCCGGTCCAACACGAAGTCGCGCATGTCGGCGTGTACGAGCTCGATCGACGTGGAGTCGAACCCGAGTTGTTGGCATTTGCGACGTGCGACGGCAAGCATGGCTTCGGAGTAGTCGAGTCCCACGACCTGGACCCCGGCCTGCGCCATGGGTATCGACACGCGTCCGGTGCCGCATCCGAGCTCGAGGACCGGGCCGCCCGCGGAAACTGCCTCTTCCACGTAGAAGGGGATGTCGTCGCGGACGTATGCGTAGACCGCGTCGTAAATCTCCGCCCAAGTGTCGTATGGCGTGTTCGATATGCTTGTCATCGTGGCGCGTAGGATAGGCCTCAGGGCTTAGTTCGGCAAGTCTTTCGTATTTGGCTGCCACCGCGTCCGTGAGCGTCGGCTCTTTCCGATCCCAACGACCATCTGAAACACATGAGGTATGATTGGGCGCAACGTCGGGGCTGGTTCTGTTTGTTCGGAGGGGTTTGATGACCTGGCGAGACGAGTACAGGCAGAAACTGACGTCGTCGGCTGAAGCGGTGGGCATCGTCGAAAACGGCGACAGGGTCATCGTGCCGTTGACCGAACAGCCCGTGGGGCTGGTCAACTCATTGGCGGCCCGGTCCGACCTGGACGGCGTCATGGTGACGATATCGACGTCGGGATTCGATCCGGGCGGCTTGTTGGACGCCGGCCACTCAGTCGAGTTCGAGAACTTCCTCGGCCCATTCGCGCGGCCCTACGAGCACGAAGGCCGCGCGCCGTACCTGCCGCTAGCTTTCTCGCTCAGCTTCAAGGCGGTCGACGAGCGGCCGTCGGAAGCCAAGCCCATCGACGTCGCGATGGTGACCGTCACCCCGCCCAACGAGGACGGAATGCTCTCATTCGGCCCGCAGCCGTGGTTCAAGCGGGCCTACGCGCGGCGCGCCCGCAAGGTGATTGCCGAAGTCAACCCGAAACTCGCGCGCACTTTCGGAGACTGCTTCTTGCCGGTGTCGGCTTTCGACAGGCTGGTGGAGATCGATCCGCCCACCGTGACGCGCGAAGAGCTCAGAAATGCGATCTCGGGATTCGACCATGGTTACCGGCACGAGCTCGAGGAGATGATCGAGGCGGTTGACCCTATCCGGTTCGCGCCTCTGATGTCGCGGCTGGATTCGCTCGACCTTGAGCGTTTGAAGACGGGTTGGGGCATCGACGATCCGACTCCGGAAGCCAAGGCAATCGCCGAACACGTCGAGAAGCTGATACCGGATGGCGCTTCGATTCAGATTGGAGTGGGCAAGCCGTCTTTCTATTTGGCGCGTCTGGGCGTGCTCGACAACAAGTTGGACCTAGGGTTGCACACGGAGCTTGTGGTTCCCGGGGTGGCGAAACTCGTCGAGGCCGGGGTCATAAACGGCAGCAAGAAAACGCTGCACAAGGGCAAGGCAGTGGCGGTCGCCTGGTCCGGTTCCGACGACGCGGACTACGCCGTCATCGACGGCAATCCGGCGTTCGAGTTGTACGAGCCGAGTTACGTGTTGAACCCCATGGTGATGGCGCGAAACAGCCGCCAGATCGGGATGAACAACGCCCTGAGCGTCGATCTGCTGGGCCAGATCAATTCGGAGAGCATATTTGGCGGGCAGATGGTTAACGGCATAGGCGGCCAACCTGACGCTCACATGGGCGCGCTGTACTCACACGGTGGACGGGCGATTACGCTGCTGTACTCGACCGCGGTGGGCGGTGCCGTGTCCAGGATCGTGCCAAGACTGGCCGAAGGGGAGATCGTGACGATACCGAGGTTCTGGGCGGACACCATCGTGACCGAATACGGGGTCGCGAAGCTCGTCGGCAAGAACCACAGTGAACGGGCAGAGGCTCTGATCGCGATCGCGCACCCGGATTTCCACCGGGAGTTGCGGCGTGATGCCGCGAAGTGGGTTGGCGATTAGCGGACGGATCAATCTTGCTCTGACGTTTCTGGTGTCATCCAAATTGCCTCAAACCCGCCGCCAGCCTGGCGTCCCCTCTTGTCTCTTCAGTCCCTGCGGCGTGCGACGAGCGGATTGACCGGTCGATGGACCGCACGTATGATGCGGTGTACCTCTGTCGAACCTAAAAGCGGCAATACTTTGCGGGAGCCTGGGAATGTCCGGAGCCGTGCGTGTCGGACGAGTGTTCGGCATCGACCTAAAAGTCCACTTCTCCTGGGTCTTCATCTTCGTCCTCGTCTCGTGGACGCTTGCGACTTCGTATCTGCCAGACGGCTACCCTGGATGGTCCGACAGACAGTACTGGGCCATCGGCATCGTTGGCAGCCTCCTCCTTTTCACGTGCGTACTCATACATGAGTTGAGCCATTCTCTAGAGGCAATTCGGAGGGGTCACCAGGTCGAGAGCATCACCCTCTTCTTCCTCGGCGGCGTTTCGCAGATGGGGGAGGAGGCGGAGACCGCCGGGGACGAGTTCTGGGTGTCTGTGGTCGGACCTCTCACCAGCCTGGGACTGGCCGTCGTGTTCTGGCTGGTCTATCTGATTATCAGGGGCGGTCCGTCGCAAGTTGCCGCGTTGGTTTGGTATCTGGCCTACGTGAATGCAGCGATCGGGATATTTAACCTGTTGCCCGCCCTCCCTCTTGATGGCGGAAGGGTCCTACGAGCAGTTCTGTGGAAGCTAACGGGCGACGAAGCCAGGGCGACGAGGGCCGCAAGTCGCGCGGGGACCGCACTGGGTTTTGGGCTCGTGACCATCGGCATCACGCTGATCTTCGTCACCCGGAACTTCGCTGGCGTTTGGTTGGCGTTAATCGGCTGGTTCATCCAGTCCGCCGCGACATCCATTCGCGAGCAGTCGGCCACTGAGCAGCTCCTGTCCGGCCGGCTCGTTCGTGACGCCATGCGGACGGATTTCCCGACCGTCGACCCGGGGACCACGATTCAAAGGCTGCTGGACGAGCGCATCGTGCGAGACTTCGAGCGGGCGTACGTCGTCGTGCTGGGCGATACGTTCCGAGGATTGATCACCACCACGGACGTACGGGACGTGGCGCCCGACGAGCGTGAACGAAGATGGGTCTCGGAAGTGATGATCAGGGCGGAAAATGTGGCGTCGCTGCCGCCGGACGCCCCACTTGAGGATGCTCTCGAATTGATCGTTCAGCGGGGCATTCATCAACTCGTGGTATTGGAAGGCCACCGGGCGGTCGGTCTCGTCACCAGGGGCGACGTCTTGCGGGTGATCGAGGTCTCACGTTTGCTCTCGGGTCGGCGCCCGGACGATCCGAAGGGGTCACCTGGCGATTCGTAGCAGCCGCATCTCGTCTCTGGGCAACCCGAACCTGTTCGTCAGATCTTCGGCCGCATGGCCCAACATCCACGAAAAGAGGACCCGGTCCATGTACTGCATCAGCGGCGACGTCAGCACGAACCGCACGTCGCCCCCATGGACCAGCGCGTCAAGCGTGTCGATGTCGGTCACACGGGTGTCTTGGTACTCGGAGTAGAGCGGCAACACCGGCTTGCCGGTCAACAAAGCGACCCTGGCCGCGGTGTTGTACGAATCGGCCGCGAGCACGTAGCGGCTGTCTCCTCTGTTTTGCTGGATGTATTCCAGCGCCGCATCCAGGTTTTCCGGCTCGACTCTGACAATTGCCGTGATTACCGCTCCCCGAAGCCGGGGGCGCGACGTTTGGATTGGCCTCTCAGGCTCCGAGGACGGGACCGTGATCATGTCGAACCCGATTCTGCCCAAAGTGTCCGTTCTGGGCGCCAGGATGTTGACAGCCGCCACCTGGGCGTTGAGCAGAACGATCGCGACCCAGATCGCCGCCGGCACAAACAACGACGGGGCTTCTCGTTTTCCGATGAAGCCGGGGAACACGGTCTGAATCACGACAGTTCCCGCGAAGATGACGAACCCGAGAGCCAACAGCAAGCCCACGAACTCGGAGAGTGCGAACGGCCCTTCTGTCGTTCGCGCCAGGCCGAACGCGTACGCGTAATACACGAACCCTACGGCGGCGATCAGCAACAGGAGCGGCCACAGCCATTTCATGCGGGACCGATCTTCGGCCATGAAAACGAAGCCGACGCCTGAGAGCGCAGCCACGGCGGGCGTCACCGACGCCCAGTAACTTGCCAGTTTCACCGAGGTCGGGCCGAATCCCGCCACGGCGACTCCGAGCCAGGCGAGCCACAACACGGCTTGGCCGAGGGCTCGGCGTCGGGCGAGCATCGCGATTCCGATCAGCGCTCCAGGAATCAAAGCAATGCCGAAGAATACGCCCAACGGTCCCGTTACGAACCACAGCGGATCCTGCCTATAGCTGGTCCCTCCGTATTCCAGACCTCCGAAGCGGTCCAGAAGGTTCCACCCGAAGATCATGTCCCAGACGCTGGAGGAGTGCATTACAGCGTCGTAAGAGCCGGCAGTCAGCCACACCATGGTCGGCCACCATAGGCCTGACGCCAAGGCGATCGCGGTGCAGACGGCGGCTGTTCTGACGAACCTGGGCCACGGCGTCCATCGGTGGAAAAGCGCCATGAGCGCGAACGCAGGGACCGGCAACAGACCTTGCCATAACTTCACCATGAACGCCAGGCCGACGACGGCGGAGGCGACGTAGAAGAATCCCTCGCGTCGTTCCTGCACGGCTCTGACCACGAAATATGCCGCCACCAGCATCGTCAGCGTAGTAACGGGTTCGAGGAAGACGCCGCGGGAGAAATTCGCGTCCATGGGCATCGTCGCCATCACCAGAGCCGAGGCGAGGCCCGCTCGGGTTCCGTGAAGCCTTCGGACGATGACGAAGAGCAAAATCACCGACGCAATGCCGGTCAGGGCGGCCGGGAGCCGCAAGGCGATGTTCGAGGGACCGAGAACGGCGATGAAGGCGCCTTGAATCCAGAAGAAAACCGGTGGCTTGTCGGCCAGGAACGAACCGTCGACGAAGACGCTGGGGTACAGCCAGTTGTCGAATGATGTGTACGCGTTCTTCGAGATGGCGGAGTAGATCGCGAGCCCTGGGTGGCCGTGGCCGAGATCGTACAGGCGCATCGCTGAGGCGAGGGCAATGATAGCCGCCAACGCTGCATGAGAGCGTCGCACAACCGCTAACCGAGCGGCGAGCCACGGCGTTCTATCTGCGATGTTGGCGGCTAGCTGCATGATCGACGGGCCGTGACTGGACTCGGCGGCCGTGGAAGGACGCGAGATCGCGTGATAGACTTTGTTTGAATGAGCATTTTCGGGAGTATATTTGATCGGCCGCGACGAAGTATAGGGTTCGTCGTCATCGCCATTGGGATGGCAATTCTGGCGGCATCGTGCGGAGAGGAACCGGCGGGGACTGACGACCGGTCGCCAGCCGCTGGTCCAAATGCCAGCCTGCCGCTTGCGACGCCCACTTCACAGCCGGCGGCACAGCCTCCGGCGCCTGCTGCGTTCGGCAGGCCGCTGCCAGTGCGGACCACGGCGCCGACGGCACGACCCACGGCGGCGGCAAGTCCATCGCCTACGCCTGCTCCCACTGCTTCGATCGCAACCCCCAACCCCACCGCGGCGCCGACCACTATTGCGCGTCCGACTCCGACCGCGGCACCCAGCCCAGCGCCGCTAACGCCAAAGCCCGTGGAAACACAGAGCAGCACGTCAGCGGCGCCCGTTCGGGATCTATTCGATCTCGCGCTGCGATTCAGGTCTCCCAATGAGGCGAATCCATCCAGGTTCGTAGCATCTTCGGCGGCTCCGTTGGAGGTTGGTCACAAGGACGAGTTCTTTGTTACCAAGCTGGCCGACGGCACCGCACACACGATCACGGCCACGCTCCAACTAGTCAGCGAGCACGCCTATTGGTGGGTCGACGACGCGGTGAGCGTGCCAACGCGGTCGCTCCGAGACTCGGCTGACGCGTATGAGCAGATCATCCATCCGGCGGTGGTCGGCGCGTTCGGAGACATTTGGAATCCCGGAGTCGACGGCGACCCCCACTTGTCGGTTATGCACACCGTGTTGTCGGGCGCGGTTGGCTACTATGGGTCCAAGGACGAGTTTCCCCGGTTCGTGCATCCGCACAGCAACCAGCGGGAGATCATATACATGGACACCCGGAACCTACAGGCAGGGAGCGACAGTTATCTCGGCGTGCTCGCTCACGAGCTCCAGCACGCGATTCACTGGAACCAGGACACCGGCGAAGACTCATGGGTGAACGAAGGATTGTCTGAGGCGGCAACCTCTCTCGCCGGCTACAATCCAGCGTCGGCGGACGCGTTCCTGCGCAAACCGGAAACCCAACTCAACTGGTGGCCGGATCAGCTCCAGAACAGCTATCCGCACTACGGCGCATCCAACCTCTTTTTCAACTACCTGGCCCAACGGCTGGGCAGCTACGATGTTCTCGGCGAATTGGTGGCCGAACAGTCTGATGGCCTGGAGGGCGTGGACGACTTCTTGGCCGGTTTCGGCACGACGTTCACCGATGTCTTTTCGGATTGGGTCGTGGCGAACCATGTGGACGCGGCCGAGGGTCCGTACGCGTACCCTGGCGAGGATGTCGGCATCAAGAAGGTCTACCCCATGGCCGGCGGGTCGCGTTTGTCCGGAACGCTGCCTCAGTTTTCTGCGCGATACTACGGTTTGCCTGCCGGCGCCGATCGGACCGTGGTGCGATTCGAGGGCGATTCGGGCGCTCGGCTGATGGACGCCGCGTGCACCAGCGGGCGAAACTGCTGGTGGAGCGGCGCCGGCGACGCCATCGACACCACGATGACCCGGGCGTTCGACCTGGAAGGCCTGACGACGGCGACCTTGGAGTTCAACATCTGGCACCAGATCGAACAGGGATGGGACTACGCGTACGTGGAGGCGTCCGGAGACGGCGGAGAGACCTGGGACATCCTTGCCGGCTCGTCGACGACTGAGGACAACCCAAGCGGCAACAGCTACGGCCACGGCTACACCGGCGCCAGCAGCGGTTGGCTTTCGGAGAGCGTCGACCTGTCGTCGTACGCCGGCGGTGATGTGCTGATACGCTTCGAGTACGTCACCGACGACGCCGTGTATTTGGACGGCCTGCTCCTGGACGACATTGGGATCCCTGAGTTGGCCTTCCTGGACGACGGCGAGGATGACGCCGGATGGGACGCCCGAGGATTCACGCGCGTGGACGGCGACCTGGTGCAACGGTTCGCCGTGCAACTCGTGGAGCGGTACGCCGACGGCGGTATCAGAGTCTCGCGGATGACGCTCGACGAAGACAACACCGGTGAAATCGTCGCCGAAGGCGTAGGCGGGGGTTTCGAAAGCGCGGTGGTCATCGTGTCGCCTGTCACTGAAGGGACGCGACAACCCGCGTCTTTTGAGCTGTCCATATCGGCGGCGCACGAGGGCTAGCCTGCGTATTGGGATCGATCGCACGCCGCAGGAGCGCAAATGCTCTGGATGCTGGGATACGTTGTCGTCATCTGGGCGGTCGAGGTCGTCAACACAATCCTCGGCCACCGTCTGGACGAATACGGGATCGTGCCTCGGGCGACGCTGGGTTTGAGGGGCCTCGCCCTGGGGCCGTTTCTGCATTCCGGGTTTGGCCACGTGATGTCGAACACTGCCCCGATTGTCATCCTTGGCGGGCTGGTTGCAACTCGAGGCCGGAACGCGTTTTTGGCGATATCGGGCGCCGCCGCGCTGTTCGGCGGTCTCGGAGTATGGCTGTTCGCACGACCAGGAGTGCACATCGGCGCCAGCGGGGTCGCGTTCGGCTATTTCGGATTTCTGCTGGCCAGAGGCTGGTACGAGCGCAGTTTCGTGTCGATACTGATCTCAGCAATGGT
>DCWO01000087.1 GCA_002328865.1 Dehalococcoidia bacterium UBA2160
ACTTTCACTCCGCCCTTGACAATCCGGGGAATACGTCATGCATCGCCTGATTGGAGTCGTAAGGCGGAGGACTCTCGGAAGCCGCTGGCGGACTGTTGGCTGCGGCATTTGGAGCGTTGACGCCCCCGGGCGCCGCGGCGTTCGCATCGCTGACAGCGGGCGGCGTAGTCGGCAGGGGCGTGTCGTTGCGTGAGCAGGCAAGCCCAACGAATCCCACCGCCAGCACGGCGGCAACAATGGCAATTCGTATCTTTGACGCCATCAATCCAAGTCCTCTCACCGTGTTAGATGATACGATCACTGACATGAGTGCAGATGCAGCGCAATAGAATTGCGAACATCGATTGTGACGAGCCAGGTCGGGCAGCATGATCCGGTCGTGTCCGACCCCCCGCCAGACGGAATCCGAACCAGAGGCCACGCGAGCCCACCAACGATCAAGAGAAGAGATGCGATGACTGACCGATGTGACTGGCCTACCGATGAGAACATGATCGAATACCATGACCGAGATTGGGGCGTGCCGGTGCGCGACGACCGCATCCTGTTCGAGATGCTCGTTCTCGAAGGCGCCCAGGCCGGCCTGAGCTGGGACACGATTCTTCGACGCCGAGAGTCCTACCGCGCTGCCTTCGACAATTTCGACCCCGAACTGGTGGCGCGATACGACGAAGCTAAGTCGGCGGAGTTGTTGCAGGACGCCGAAATCATTCGCAATCGCCTGAAGGTTGCATCGGCGATCAGGAACGCGAAAGCGTTCTTGGCGGTCCAAGAGGAATTCGGTTCATTCGCCGCCTACCTTTGGCGATTCGTAGACGGCAAACCCAAGGTCAACGGGTGGACGGCGATGTCCCAGATTCCGGCCAACACAACCGAGTCTGATGCCATGAGCAAGGACTTGAAAGCGAAAGGCTTCAACTTCGTCGGCACGACGATCTGCTACGCCTACATGCAATCGGTAGGCATGGTTAACGATCACCTGGTGGGCTGTTTCCGCTACTCGCAAGTGGCCAACGAGTCGCGGTAGGTCACTGAGTGGCCGCAAGAGTGCGCAATCACGGCGGCACGATCGACGACAGAGGATCGCCAGGCGGCCCTTCGACAAGCTCAGCGCGAACGGGAGAGGGGGAAGTGACACGCTCGTTAGTCTTCTCTTCGTTCGGGGTGAGCCTGTCGAACCCCCGCCTCGAAACTCGGATCACCTAACCAACCTGTAACGATCGCCGACATCAAGCCTTGCGCCTATCCCAACAGCACCTCTCGCAGCCGGCGGATGACGACCTCCAGTTCCTCGTCGGTGAGGTTGAACGGGTCGATAGCCAACTCGTCGGGCTGATAGATGTTGTGGAGGTACACGGGCGGATCGCCGGCAACCATGTCGTCCCAAACCTGGTCGCGGCTGGGGCCGTGCCAGTCGTTCGTGAAGGTCATGACGGCATGTGGCACGAGATAGTTGTATTCGTCGAATTCGATCCGGACGTGTAGCCCCGGCGCCTCGATCAGCGCGTCGACTGCTTGCTGGCACATGCGGCGGTACGTCGCGGTTTCAGCCTCTTCGTCTTCCTCGACGAAGATCTCCAACGCCTGGACGAGGCCGATGACCTCCTCCTTGGCGACCTTCATCCCTCTGCCGATGAACTGGTGAGGGCTGCCGTTGGCGAACGCCGCCTCGATCAGGTCGGCGCGTCCGCACAGGATTCCGGTGCCCTGAGGACCGCGAACCGCCTTGCCGCCGCTGAACTGGACCAGGTCCGCGCCCTCGGCGATGAACCGTTTGAGGTTGGCCCTGGGCGGGACGAACGAGGCCGCGTCGACGATCACCGGGACGTCGTGGGCGTGCGCCATGTCGACGACTTGGGCCAGCGGCAGGGCGCGTCGAGTGATGTATGGCGAGAACAGGTACGCGACGGCGGCCGTGTTCTCCGTGAACGCGGCTTCGAGTTGCCAGGGATGGCAGCGTCTGCCGTCGCCGACCTCGACAAGCGTCGCGCCCGTGGCTCGGTAGCACTGGTCGTAGGGGAACCGGTGGCTTCGATGGATGATGATCTCGTTCTTGAGTCCGGTGGGGTCGGGGAGCTGCGCCATCTTCGCAGGGTCGCTGCCAGCCATGACCGCCGCTGCCTGGAGGATCAGACCGCTGGCTGCTCCGTTCGTCACCAGCCCGGCTTCGGCCCCGGTTACGCGGGCGAGGACTTTTCCGGCGGCCTTGTTGAGCTCGTCGATGTTCACCATCGTGGTCGATGCCTTGACCATCGCGTCCACGACTTCGGGGCGCAGCTTGCTGCCCCCGTATGCAGTGGTCGAGCCCGAAGCCGTGATGATCGGTGTGACCCCGAGTTCCCGGTAGATGTCCGTTCCGTCGCCGAATGCCATGTGCTCCCCCTGGGTTGGAATGTCAGTCTCGATTGCGTCGCCGTACTCGGGCGACGTGCTGTCGCCGGTGGATTATATCACCGGATTAACACGGCATTATCCGTTCGCCCTGAGCAACGTCATGTCCGAGGGTCGGGAAAGCATGAGCCAACAACGGCGCCACGACAAAACGTCATTCTGAGGCCGCGGCCTCAGAATCTGGGGCCCCGCAGGCAAGCAAGTTCGACGCCGTTACTCGGAAGCTTGTCGAAGGGTCCTCGGCGGCCAATTCAGCGATGGCGCCAATGACCTACGAAGAATAGTCCGTTCGTAGCTAGCCGCTCCAAGGGCGCCGGCTTACAATTCGTTCATCAAGAGTTGAGGACATCGAAATGCGAAGCACAACCGTAGCCGCCGCCATGAATGTCGTACCCATTGGTCTGGGCTACCTGTACCTAAAGGAATACTCCCGATTCGCGTTCACATTCTTCGGCGGCGTCACCGGGCTGTTCACCGCCGTCGTGCTGACGGGCCCGCTCAGCCTGGGGCCATGCTTTCATGGGGTCGTGCACGACCACAGAACGGCTCCTGGTCTGGTCGCCAATGGCGATACCGGCCATCCTCAGCCTCATCACGATGATCGACGCGTACAGACGCCGTCCCAAAGTGCGCAAGCGTTAAGAGTCTCGGCCGTGCTTC
The DNA here is from genome assembly GCA_002328865.1 of Dehalococcoidia bacterium UBA2160. Lineage (GTDB taxonomy): Bacteria > Chloroflexota > Dehalococcoidia > Lucifugimonadales > UBA1123 > UBA2160. Next base: position 3,052 of record DCWO01000087.1, read on the forward strand.
AGTCGTGTCGGGATTGAGATTGCGCCAAACGGGCTCGCCCCTCTGAACTCCCCACGGATTGGGCATCGATTTCCAGACGGCGCCTAGAACACCGCGATCGGATTGACCGGCGAACCGGTGCCGCCGATTACGTTGAGGGGGTTTATCGTGAGCATGAATTCGTGGCGGCCCTCCTCGGCACAGACGTTGGCCAGCGGCTCCAGCAGGCTGTTGTCGAGGAGCGCGACGCCGTAGGCGAAGATGACGCCGTGGACCGTCCACGGGAGGTTGTACTCGTTGGGCTCGGCGTCCATCATGTCCCAGCCAAGGATCGAGATGTCGGACTCGCGGACGAACGGCAGGCACGAGGCGTGGAGGCCGGGCCTCGATGATCTGCCACCCCAAGTTCCGTCGTTGTCTTTCGCGTACGCGTCGCGGCCGCTGTAGACCATCAGCGCGTCGCCTGGCTCGATCGAGACGCCCTGGGCTTCGGCGATCTCCGCGAGCTCCCAGCCGTGGACCGGACTGTCGACGGTGACGTAGGGCACGCCACGATGTCGAGGCACATCCAGCAGGACGCCTCGGGTCAGGATGCCGTCGCTCCACTCGTCGACCGTGCCGAAGCTCGCGCCGTCGAAGCCGATGATGTCTCGCGGGTTCTTGCCCTCCCACGTGCCGCCGTCGTCCCACACGTGGCAAAGGGCGTCGATGTGCGTGGTCGCGGTCCCGTGATATCGCACGCCGTAATAGTCCATTGCCGCGCCGCCGCCGTTCGGGCGTTCCATGAAGATCATCGAGTGTTGAGCCGGGTGGGGGTTCTCGCGAGTCGGCGTCACCGGGAACGGCCGGCTGAGGGAGACGGTCCGGCCCTTCTGGACGAGCTTCGTGGCCGCGAGCCGTTTCGCGTCGTCGATCAGGTTCATGGCGCCGGCGGCGGCTTTGTCGCCCCAGCGGCCCCAGTTCCGCGAATCTCGCAGGTAGGACATAACCTCGTCTTTGGTTGGGACTTTGTTGTCGGGCACGTTGCAGACCTCCGTTGTTGGGTGTTGCGAACTCTATCGCATGTGCAAATGCAGGGCAAGTGAGACATGCGTCGTGGCTAGCAGAGCTCCCCGGCGTCCGCCTCGTGTCCCTGGTTTCCCTTTCGTCTCTGCCGCCGACACCTGGTATATAATGGGGCCGATTTCACATCGGACATATTCCACGCAAGAAGGGGGAACGCTCATGGGTAAATTGGACGGCAAGGTATGCGTTATCACCGGCGCGAGCCGGGGAATCGGGGCGGAGATTGCCGCCGAGTTCGCGAAGGAAGGCGGCAAGATCGTAGCCGCGGCCCGGACGCTGCACGAGGGTGACCACGTGCTCGAGGGCTCGCTTGATTATACCGTTGGGCAGATCAAGGACGCTGGCGGCGAGGCGACTGCATCGGCGGTCAACATCTCGCTGCCCGAAGACTGCGAGCGCCTTATCGAGGAGGCTCACGCGGCCTATGGCCCGATCGACGTGTTGGTCAACAACGCTGCACTGACGTACTTCATCCCGGTCAAAGACTATCCTCCGCGTCGGTGGATGCGATCCTGGGCGGTCAACTTCCATGCGCCGTTTCTGCTGAGCCAGATCGTTCTGCAAGAGATGATCGAGCGCAAAGGCGGCAGCATCGTCAACATCTCCTCGGGCGCGGCCATCGGTCCGGGCCGCGGACCGTATCCCGATGCACCGGCCGGCGGCGGCGGAACTTGCTACGGCGCCGAAAAAGCCGCGTTGGAGCGGTTTACCCAGGGCCTCGCACAGGAGGTGTACCAGTACGGCATCTCGGTAACGTGCGTGTCGCCTTCGCAGGTCGTTCCCACCCCCGGAACGGTGTTCCACAACCTGGTCACAGGCATGGACGACCCTCGCGGTGAGGACCCGAATCTCATGGCTAAGTCGTCGCTGCTTCTCGCGACCGAGCCGCTGGATAAGGTCACTGGCCGTGTGACTTACAGCCAGGAGATCCTCAAGGAGTTCGGTTGGATTTCCGAGGGCAAGGGCACGGGCATCGACCGCAAGGGGAGCGGATACAGCCTGGTGTAACGTCGCACCAGAGCGATTGAGGCCGGACGCCATCTGATTGGTGTCCGGCCTTTGTGGTTTCTGGGATGTTTCTAATCTTTGTCCTCGTCCTTGTGTGCTGTCAGACAGGCCAAAAGAAGGGTCCAGAAAGGCCTTGCGTCCTTCTCGTTGCTTGTTTAGGCTGATACGAAGCCCTGGATTACACCCTCGGTTGAATGGTGTTCGGCCAAGATTCGGACTGAACTTCGACTGGCCGTTTCACTTCGATTCCCGTCCAATTGGGCAGAATTGTTGTGAGCCCGGGCAGTTTCAGCGTAACCGCAATGTGGCCAGGATCGTGTTTGGCGCTCCGATGGCCAATGTCTTGATATTCGGACCGACAGCATCCGCCCATAACCCAAAGAAGAGGACTGAACATGAAACTTGTGCGAGCGAGGGTGACGAACTACCGAAGCATCGACGACTCCGGGTGGGTCTCGCTGGACAACGTGACTTGCATGGTGGGCAAGAACGAATCCGGCAAGACCGCGTTCCTGCAAGCCCTCCGTCGCCTCAACCCAGTCGGCGGCATCGGGGGCTCGTTCGATCTCCGTGATTATCCCCGCAAAGGATACGTGCGGTACAAGCGCCGGCATGATGACGAACCCGCAACCGTCGTGCAGGCCGAATTCGAGCTGACCGAGGAAGAGATGGAAGAACTCGAGAACGAGTTCGGACAGGGCGTGCTCCGATCGTCGACGGTAGTCGCTAGCAAAAACTACAAGAACCAGAGGCAATGGAGCGTTGAAATCGACGAGGGCGCTGTCGTTCGTCACGTTATCGCGGCCGCCAATCTTCCGCATGAGGTCATGCAGTTCGTTGGCGAAGCCAATTCATGGGAGACGTTGCAATCCCAGCTTGAATCGCTGGACATCAAGCCGCCGTCCGTGTTGCAGCTCTTGTCGGAATTGCCGGATCGGTTCAGGACGGACCTTCGCCAACAGGTCATCGAAGAGTACCTGGAAGGGTTCCTGCCGACGTTCGTTTACTTCGACAACTACAGCGCAATGCAGGGGCGGATCTCGATCCAAGACATCAAGCGCCGCAAATACACGGGAGTCGACATCGACGACGCCGACCGCACTTTCATGTCGCTGCTCACGCTGGTGGGCGCAGACCTCGACGATCTCGAGAGTCAGACCAACTACGAGTATTTGAAGGCTGAGTTGGAGTCGGCCTCCATCGGCATCTCCGACGAGATATTCGAGTTCTGGAAGCAGAACAGGCAGCTTCGAGTCGAATTCGACCTGTCAGCCGCCAACCCCAACGATCCACCGCCCCTGGATTCAGGGACGATCCTTCACGTACGAATCTGGAACGACAAACATCGCGTGTCGGTTCCGTTCGATGAACGGTCCAAGGGATTCGTATGGTTCTTCTCGTTCCTGGTCTACTTCTCGCAGCTTGAAGAAGACGAAGAACGAGACCTGGTGCTGCTTCTCGACGAGCCAGGGCTCAATCTGCACGCATTGGCCCAGTACGATTTCTTGCGGTTCATCGAACAACGTCTTGCGCCGCGGAACCAGGTCATCTACACGACCCACTCGCCGTTCATGATCAACCTGGACGACCTGAGCCGGGTGCGGACAGTTGAAGACACCGAAGACCGCGGCACGGTGGTCGGTCAGGACATCTTGCGAAACAGCCGTGAGACCGTGTTCCCGTTGGAGATGGCCCTTGGCTACCAGATGGCGCAGACGCTGTTCCTGGCGCCGCACTGCCTGCTGGTCAATTCGTCATCCGACCTGATCTACCTTCAGGTGCTGGGCGAGATCTGCGCATCGCAAGGACGTCAGCGCCTGGACCCGAGGTGGGTGGTCATACCCGTCGGCGATGCCGACAACCTGCCCGCGTTCGTGTCGCTGCTCGGTGACAGCTACGTCAGCGTCGCGGTGTTGATGGACGTTACGCCCACACACAGAGATCACGTCGATCAGATCAACGAGTCGGGACCAGCCGGTCAACGAAATCCGATCAGGTGGGTAGAGGTCACGCGGGTCCGGGACTCGGACATCGAAGATCTGCTGGACCCCGGATTCTACCTGAAGCTTGTCAACGAGGCCTATGACGCGGACCTGCGCTTGCCGCTGACTTTGCGGGCGATCACCGAGAGCAATCCTCGTATCGTGCAGCGTCTGAAGGACCACTTCGAGGCCGAGGGCATTGCCGGCGGTCGCTTCGAGTCCCACAGGCCGGCCGCCCATCTCCTCCAGAACCATCTTCGATTGGGCGCAGAACTCAACGACGGCGCGATTGACGCTGCGGCTTCGATGTTCGAGCGCATCAATGCGCTTTTGCCTTCGAACGGCGCCACAAACGGCAACGGCCACGACGCGGCCAAAGCCCACGTCTTGGCAACGGCAGTCGGCGACTAACCTGGCGGACCAAGGGCGGGAGCACGACTTGCTGCCCGCATCCAAACATAGGTCGGTGGGTTACCTCGACTCTTTCGGGGAACCCTGACCCACAAAACGGCTTCCTAATCAACGGGCCAACTTGGATCGCTGGATGCAAGTTGGCCCAATTCTTTGCAAATAGAGCGGCGAGGAGTGACCGATGGAACGAAAGATCGTAAATCCGTGGACGTGGCAGGACCAATTCCAATACGTGCAAGCGAACCGCGTCTCCGGCGCTGAGGAGGTCTTGTACTGCGCAGGGCAAACCTCCGTGGACGAAAACGGAGCCCCGGTGCACCTGAATGACATGGGCGCCCAAGTTTCACAGGCGCTGGACAACCTGGAGACGGTGCTGAACGACGCCGGATTCTCGTTGGCGGACGTCGTACGACTGAGCTATTACGCGACGGACATCGACGCCTTCATGGAAGCGGGCGGCGTACTGGGACCCCGCCTAGAGCAAGCGGGATGTCGACCCGCGAGCACACTGCTTGGTGTTACGCGCCTGGGCTTCCCGGGACTGATGGTCGAGCTCGAGGCGACAGCCGTCAAGTGAGTCGATGCCGGCGCCAAGCCGATCACGTTTGACTGCGTTTCGCCAGTGGGCGACCCTCGTTCCAATGTGTGTGGTAGCGTCCGCCCTCTGACGGCGAGCACGTATTGTCTCCGACGAGATTCTTCGGTTGCGACCTCAGAAAGGCGACCGGAAGGGAAACAAGGATCGCGTGCGGTCACTCTCAGTCGCTATCGCTTACAGCGCCAACTCTTCCAGCTTGCCCTGGATGATCTCCAGACCCAGGCCGGGACCTTTCGGCACGGCAATATGGCCGTCTTTGAACTCTAGAGGCTCCACGAAAACCGTGTTGAGTTCCGGGCGCTCTCCCGTGAACTCTTGAGGCCTATTGGCTGAGAGGATCGACGCGACCACATGGAGGCTCGCGGCGGTCCCGATGGTGGGCTGAGTCTGGTGCGGGATGAAGTGTTTGTTGTACGTCTCCGACAGCACGGCGATGTTGCGCATCTCGCTGATGCCGCCGCACTTGACCACGTCGGGCTGAAGCATGTCCGGGTTGGCCTGCTCAATCAGGTCCCGGAACTGCCATCGGGTGTACTCGTGTTCGCCAGCCGAGACCGGGACGTCCAGCGCATCGGCCACCTGCTTGATTCCGGCGTAGTCGTACTGCGCGACCGGCTCCTCGTAGTGGTAGATGTCCAACTGCTCGAACCTGCGGCCCTGCATGATCGCCGTCGGGACCGAGTAGCCGTTGTTGGCGTCGAAGCTCAGCGGGATGTCGTCGCCCACGAGCTTGCGAACCGCCTCGAACATGGCCATGTCCTTGGCCGGGTCGGAGTCTCGACGGTGAGGCCCCCAGTCCATCCGGATTTTGATCGCCCGAAATCCCTTGGACAGAGCGTCGTCAACCTTTCGCACCATGTCGTCAGGTTGAATTGGAGCGCCCCCACCGATGGAGGCGTACATCATGACCCTGTCTCGATAGCAGCCGCCAAGCAGCGTGCAGACGGGCAGACCGGCAACTTTGCCCAAGATGTCCCACAAAGCGATGTCGATGCCCGCAATGGCGCCTGGCTGAGCCCCGTGCGGGCCGAGCTTGTAGGTGCTGAACAGCATTTTGTTCCACAACTTGTCGATCTCGAGTGGGTCTTCGCCGATTAGCAGCGGACTCAACACATGGTTGACAAAATGCGCCAGGACCTCGAGGTTCATCGGCGTGCACTCGCCTATGCCCCGGACTCCTTCATCCGTCGCAACCTGGACGATGACCGATCGAGTTTTGAGGGGCGTTGCCACTACTTCGGTTATCTTCATATTCCCTCTCAGAAATTGCTAGACGATTGGCTCGGGTGAGCCTGTGTCACGAGCTTGATCGCGGCTCGCATCGATATCGATGACCTGTCGGCGCGTCGAGGTCGAACGGTTGTGCCTAGCGGAGTCTCGCCAATCGGGCATTGAGGGCGCTGACGCGCCTGCGGAACGCGCCCTCGCCGATCTCGCCCGATCCGTGCCTATACTCGAGCTCCTCGATCATGCGATGAACGACCTCGCGCTCTTGAGCGGTCTCCTCGGCGGTGTCTTGCGCGGACTCAAGCCGGTCGCCTCGACCTCGCCAAAACACGGCGTATACAAGGAGCACCGCCATCATCGCGCCAAGCGCGACGGGCGGCGCATACTCGAATCGTATGCCGCTGACTTCGCTGCTGACCCGTGATCCCAAGCTGTTGGTCGGCAGTCCGCTCATCCTCAGGGTCACGGCAGCTCCCCGTTCGAAATCGTTGGCTTCGATCAAGTTGTATTGCTGTTCACCCAGGCTTATCGAGGAGGGCGCGCCCAGCTCGTTGCTTGCGATCGACATCATGCCGATAGGCGCAAGCATGCGAACGTTCCCGGCGCCGTATCTGTACGACTTCTCGATGCTGGCGCTGTCGCCGTCGTAAGGGAACGAGTAGGAGAACATAAGCGGGAACTCTCCGGGCGGCACGTTGGCAAACAGTGCGAAGCCCCGGTCGATCTGTGCAACCTCCATGTTGACGATGCCGGCGTCCACTTCCAGCCCTGTCGCCCCCGGAGGGAGTCCGAACCTCAAGAGCAGCATTGGCTCCGCCCCAGGCACGAAGGCGTGGTCGGACCGGTTCTCAACAGCGATGATCTCCAATGCGGAGATCGTCCCTGTCTCCGCGTCGACGCCCGCCAGCAATAGCGACGCGCTCGCGACCGAGATGATCGAGTCGTCCTGGCTCGCATCGTACACGGTGATGGTTATCGGGTCCGGGGCGCCTTCGCTCAGGTCCAAGTCCTGGCCGTATGAAACATCCTGATAGACGGTCGATATCCCGTAACCCGTCGTCGAATCGTACTCTATGCCGTCGAAGCTGAATCCGCCGTCATCGTCGGTCACGGCATCGATGACCTCCCGGCCGTCGACACGGACTTGATAGAGCGACACCGTCAGCCCGCCGACATCGCCTCCTTCGGCGGTGCCGTTCGTGATGGCGCCCTCGATGACGAGTGTTTGCTCTTGGGCCGAGATCATGCCTGCCCGCAAGACTGAGATCGTGAGGACTGCGGCCATCGCGATGACCGCAGTCATGCCGAGCCAATCCCGGTTGTGCGGAATGTTCGCCAATCTCCGAGAGATTGATCCGGTCCGAGCGCGCTTGAATTTGGCAACGCGCCGTGTCTGAATCAAGAGCGGCCACACTTGGGTCCGTAGGGGAGGGTTTCAAACCCTCCCGCTCGGTTCCGAGGCCTTGACCCTTTGCTACGCGCGTACAATATGCCGATCGACATTATTATGCCGATGATCCGTGCGAGACGCCGGGAGGGTTTCAAACCCTTCCCTACGGCCTTGTCGTGGAGTGCCATCCACTGTTCGCGATCGCCGACGTTGTTCGGGATACGATGAGAAATGTATGACGATCTTTTCAGCCAGAACACTATTCGAACTCAACCTGGAAGTGCTGTCTGACAGGTTGCAACATGTTTCGCCTCAACGACCGGCTGGTGAACAGTTTGAACGCGATGAGCTGGAGCATTCCTTTGACCAAGCCCTGTTGCGTTGTCCACTCGACCGTCCATCGAGTCCCGCTCTTGTCCGACCGGAACCAGTCTCGTCGGTGAGACCAGCTCGAGTCCACGGCTGCCATGTACCGGCTGTGAGGAAAGTCGAATGTGCAGTGCCAAGTCGCGATGTCGCTCGGTCTGTCGTTACGCGGCCTTATGTCCTCGGTGTAAACGTACAGGTCGCCTTCCTGATGTATGTCCGCCTCGTACAGATCCTGGAATTTCTGCGGGTCGGTCGGCCCGTTCTCGCCGAACGCGGTGACGTGCCTGTACACCGCTTCGACCTCAGCCGGCACAACCGTTGACACTCGTAGTCGAACCATCTCCATCCTCGAACCTGCAATTAGCCATACCAAATGTGCCACACCACGGTCGGATGATGCAACCGGTCGTGCTGCTTGCTCGCCCAACCCAACAAATGTAGGATGCGACCATACGGAGGACTGAGATGAACGACTACCTGGATGATCTTTCGCAATTCGTTGCCGACACAACCTTCAAGGATCTGAGCCTAGAAGCCGTTGCCGCGGTTCGCGACGTGACCATGGACACGATCGGCGCAATCGTGGCAGGCAGCCGTGAGCCTGAGAATATCGAGCTCGCGAAACTGGCCGCCGAGCGATCCGGGCCGGCCACGGCCACGATTCTGGGCCACGCGTCGAAGGCGGAGCCGATGCTGGCCACGCTCGTGAACTCGACGGCGGGCGTTGCGTTGGAGATGGACGAGGGCAACCGCTTCGGCGGCGGTCACCCGGCGATCCACACCTTTCCGGGCGCATTGGCCGTGGCCGAGGAGATGGGCGTCAGCGGCCGGCAGTTCGTGGAGGCTGCGTTGGTCGGATATGAGGTCGAGTCGCGACTGGGCGGCGCCACGAAGGCGCGGCCGAACGTCCACAGCCACGGCCACTGGGGCGCTCCCGGCACCGCAGCCGCGATAGCAAAGCTCAAGGGTTACGACGCAAACGGCGTTCGTGCCGTCATCAACCTCGCGGCATCGATGAGCCCGGCCAACACCTGGACGACCGCGTTTGAAGGCGCCACGGTTCGCAATCTCTACCCGGGCCGGTCGGGACTCAACGGCGTGTTGGCCGAACATCTCTACGCCTGCGGATTCACCGGGCTCGACGACGCACCGTCCGATGTCTACGGCACGATCCTCGGAGAATCGTTTGATGCGTCCTCGGTTGTCGACGGACTGGGCGGAGAGCACCGCATACAACAAAACTACTTCAAACTGCACGCTTGCTGCCGCTACAACCACCCGACGCTCGAGGCGGTGCGTCAGGCAGCGAACCTCGGTCGATTCGATGCGGAAGATGTGGAAAGCATCGAGGTGGCCGTCCCCGCGATGCTCGAAGGCATGCTCGGAGAGTACCCCAAGAACATGCTGGCGGCCAAGTTCAACGTGCCTTACGCGGTGGCCGCTTCCGTGGTGTTCGGAAAGACGGACGTGACCGTGTTCAGGCCGTCTGTCGTCGCGGGCGACAATGTCAGGAAAGTTGCAGAGCGCGTCAATGTTGCCATCGAACCAGAACTGGCTTCGACGGCCTCGTCAGGCCCGATGACGACGGCGACCGCAACCATCCGTCTGAAGAGCGGGAGCACATTCGAAGGCGCGAACACCCTCGTTCGTGGCGACTACGGCAACCGAATACCGCGCGAGGAGCTCGTCGACAAGTTCCGATTCCTGACTGACGATGCACTGGGCGCAGAACGATCAGCCGAGGTCTTGAAGGCCATCGACGGGCTGGAACACCTCACCGACATCCGAGACCTGACCGGCCTGCTGCGGGGTTAGGTGTGAAGAAATCGGGCGTGTATTTGGTCCGTTCGCCCCTTCGATGGTGTCAGGGCAGGCTCTGAGGCGCGACCCGTCGGTGACCGTCGAAGGGTGCGCCGGAGCCAGCCTACGCCGTCACTGACAAGCCGATGGCCTCGATCCCCGCGCGAGCAGCGTCTTCGTCCTCTTGCGATGAAGCGCCGCTGCCGCCCACGGCGCCGAGCAGTTCTCCGTTGCTGTAGACGGGCAAGGCGCCTTGTGCCGGAATGAAGTGGCCGCCCATGAGCTCCATGAACGCCCTGGACACCACGGACTGGGCGTTTTCGGCCATGTCGCCGCTCGACCGTCCCCAGCACGCCGACGCCAGCGCCTTGCCGTGCGATATCACGGGTGAACGCCAGGGCGCGCCGTCCATCCGAGCCACCGCGATCACATCGCCCCTGGGATCGACCACCGATATCGTTAGCTGGACGCCGATCTCCTCGGCTTTGACTTTCGCCGCGGCCAGTATCTGCTCGGCCTGAGCCAGTGTGAGAGTGCTCAACTTCCACCTCCAAAGTGACTACAAAGTTTCATGCTGCATACATAGTGCTTCGCAAGAAGAACGCGACGAAGCAGAGTCAGTCCACCATCGCCTGATACGTCGCGACCTGGAACTCCCGACGGATCGGGTACTGTCCGCTCGGCATGAATTGCGTCATCAGTATCGCGACTAGTTCCTCTTTGGGGTCGATCCAGAACACGGTGCTGGCTGCGCCGCCCCACGAGTACATGCCTTCCGAGCCGAGAATCCCGTGCTGGGCCAGATCAATGACGACCCTGAAGCCGAGTCCGAACCCGCACCCCTGCGTGCCAGTCACCCCGGCTTCGCTCACCGAGTACGGCATCAGGTCGTCGGACAGATGGTTGATCGTCATGAGTTCGACGGTCTTCGGTCCGAGCAATCGCACATCGTCCAGCGTCCCGCCATTGAGCATCATCTGGCAGAATCGCATGTAGTCCGAAGCAGTGGAGACCAGTCCTCCGCCGCCCGAAAACATGGTCAGCGGGCGCCTGTGCTGATTGACCCCTGGCGTGTCCAGCTCTTGCATCCCACCGCCAATCGCCGGACCGTAAATCGACGCCAACCTGTCGAGCTTCTCCTCGGGGACATAGAAAGCGGTGTCCGGCATCCCAAGGGGCTCGAATATACTGTCCTTCAGGTACTGATCGAAGGTTCGACCGGAGATGACTTCGACGAGGCGGCCCAAAACATCGGTCGCGACGCTGTATCGCCAGCTCGTGCCGGGCTGGTAGGCGAGAGGAATCTCGGCGATTCTTTCGATGAAGCCTTGCAGATTGTCGTCCGGGTCACGAGCAGCGGTGCTTCGGTACATGTCGTCGACGGGCGTGTCCACGTAGGAGCCGTAGCTGAGACCGGACGTGTGGGTGAGCAAGTGCCGAATCGAGATCGGGCGGTCAGGATCGACCAGCCTCTTGCCCTTCTGACTCATCCCCGCGAACACCTTGAGGTCTGCGAGTTCGGGGATGAATCTCGACACCGGTTCGTCGAGGTGGAAGGCGCCTTCCTCGTACAACATCATCACGGCTGCGCTGGTAATGGGTTTCGACATCGAGTAGATCCGGAATATCGTGTCGAGTTCCACAGGCTTGACGGCGTATATGTCCATCAGGCCGAACGGCTTGAAATGAAACACCTTGCCTCGACGAGCCAACATCGTCACGATGCCGGCCAACATGCCGGCGTCGACGTACCCTTGCATCACGTCATCCAGACGACCCAACCGCTTCGACGAGAACCCGACTTCTTCCGGAGCTGCCGTTTGCATCGATACTGCTCCTCATCTCCGAATCTACGCTTTGAGTATCTCTCGCCTGCTGAGCACCCGCTCCATGAGCGGCCGCATGCCCAGATCGCTCGATATCTGCAGCGACTCATCGAGCAGATTGGTCGCCTTCGTCGTGTTACCATCGCCGTCGCGTTCCAGGCGCATGTCGGCGTAGTCGCAGAGGGCCCACGCCAGCTCTACAACATATCCGGCGTTGCGGCAAAACTCGAGCGCTTCGTCGAAGTGCGTCTGGGATTCTTTCAGGTTTCCGATCGTAAAGGCGAGCAGGCCCAGGAGTCGATCAATACTGAATGCGGTGCCCACCGGACCTACCATCATCGTCCCGGATTGGCGTGCCAGTGTGGCATACGTCTGCTGCGCCATCTCGGCGTCACCCAATTGTACCGCTCGCCACGCCCGTATATAGACCGCCACCAGTTCAAAAGCAGGAGGAAAGTCCGATGTGCCGGTTGGTGTTCGGCTCGGGCCATCGAAATGCTGGAGGAATTCGACCTCCCCGACGATTCTGGCGATCAGCGCTATGCCTACCGGATTCGAAAATCCATCTAGGCGCGGCGCCAACCCGAGCAGCCGATTCAAGTAATGCTCGCCTGCACTGAAATTCCCTGTCTCATACTCCAGCATCATTAGGACCGCAAGACCTGCTTGATCCTGAGGGTCCAACGTTAGAACTCGTTCTGTCACTTTGCGCACCTGCTCAAAATCGCCTTTTGCGTACGACAGACGTGCTATACCGTTAAGCGACTGCAAACGCCAGTAATTGTCACGAAGTCGTTCGGAAAGCCCCAAACTAGTTTCACTATGAACCAGCGTGTCGTCAGGTTGTCCCAAAGCAGACAATGAGTTTACGGTCCACCGGAGCGCACGCAACTCTGCGTTGGATTCGTCCACTTGATCGGCCAATTCAAGCGCCTGAAGGCACCGGTCGCGTGACTCGCCCCACCGAAGGTGCAGGCCGCACACGTGGCCCCAGATAGCCAGCGCTCGCATCTCAAGCGCTGTGTCGTCATCCTGTCTGGCTAGGTCTATCGCCTTCTGTAGCATTTCCTGAGCAGGTTCAAGCTCGTTTGCAGTTGCGCCCAGAGAAAACCCGTAGGTGGAAAGTAGACGACCTGTCGATTGGGGATGATCAGGAGGCGCCAGGAGCACTGCACGTGACAGTACGCCACTCAACCCCCTAACCAGCCAGACGGAGTGCGCATTCTCAACAACTGCCACTGCTCGCGCTACATCCCCGATTTCCTCGTAGTATTCGAAAGCCCGGATGATACTGCTCACCGCTTCAGAATCTTGGCTGAGTGCGGCATGCGCCCGCGCCATGCTCGGCAGAATGCTCGCGACCTCTTCGTCGATCATCAGTTCATCTTTGGTGGCCAGCACCCGTTGAAAATGCGACAGCGCTTCCTCATAGGCGTAATTGCTAAGAGCTTTGTCACCGGCCATGATCGAGTACCTGACCAACTTTTCGACACCGTGGACAGTTTCGGCTTGTGCGTAATGGTGCGCCAGAGCAGCGGCGTGGGCGTCGAGTTCGTGGGAGCGCAGCTCTTCAAGAGCGTTGGCGATGCGGGCGTGGAGCCTGACTCGCCGGGGCAACGACAACTCGTCGGATAGAGTCTCCTGTATGAGGGCGTGAGTGAACTGATAGCGACCCACTGCCGCAGGGAGCTCTTCGATCACCCTGGCGTCCAGCCCTTCCTCCAGAACGTCCAAAAGCATGTCGTCGGTCAGGTCGTCGGCAAGCATGGCCATCAGCGGCAGATCGAACTCACGACCGACCACTGCGACTACTGTCAGAACCTCGTTGCACCTGCCGATAGCTGGTTGAGGCGCCTGCCGATCACCTCTCGAACACCCTCAGGGATCCGCATCTCCCATCCCCCTGAGGCGGACCGTTCGGACCCCATGTCCGAGCTCAGTTCACCCTCCTGCACCAACAGGCGCACAACTTCGGTCACAAACAGCGGGTTCCCTTCCGTTTGAGTATGCACCGCATCCACCAATCCGTTGGGAGGGCGCACACCAGCGGCCACCTCTATGAATCTGCCTACGTCGCTATGGTCTAGACCGCGTAACAGCGCCCGCTCGAACAACCTCTCCCTGGTGAGATCCCCTAGGGCTTCGGCCAGTGGATGACGCCGGTTCAACTCCACGTCTCGGTACGTGCCGACAAGCAACAGTCTTGTGCCCCTCAACTCTCTCGCCAGGAACTGCATCAGCATCAGCGAAGGCTTGTCCGACCAGTGCAAGTCATCGAGCACCAACAACAGCGGTTGGCGTTGTGATGCGGTTCGCAGGAACGCCGTGATGGAGTCGAAGAGCCTGAAACGCGCCGATTCAGGGTCGTCGAGTTGCGGTGGGTTCGGCAGTTCGGGCAGTTTCTCCCTAACCTCGGATACAACCTCAGCGATGTCTGAGGCCCCCGAACCCATCTCCGATCTGAGTTGTTCCGGGTCGCTCTCCCTAATGTAGCTCCGGATTGCTTGAACCCAGGGCCAGTATGGCGGAACGCCTTGTTCTTCGTAGCACCTGCCCCACAAGACCTGAGCGCCTCGAAGCCCGGCATACGTCGCCAACTCCCGCGCCGTGCGGGTCTTCCCGATGCCCGGTTCGCCCACCAGCGCGATCATACGGCCCCGTCCACCCAGCGCGTCTTCGAGCGCGGCTTTGAGCTGGTCCATCTCAGTCTGGCGTCCGACGAACACAGCGCTGGCCAGCGAATCGAGAACGTTGACGTCATGCGCCGAAGCGTTTGGCGCCGGAGAGATTGCTAGATCGACGGCCCCTAACGCCGACAGTACGTCGGAAGCACTTGCCGGCCTCTCTGACGGGTCTTTGGCAAGCAATCGCAAGATGAGGGCTTCCAGAGGTAGAGGGCAGTCGCTGCGGTGCCACGTCGGCGCCACCGGAGGCGTGTTGATGTGCTGGCCGATGATCGCCACCGAGTCGTCACCGAGGAACGGCGCTCGGCCGCAAACCATTTCGTACAACATCGCGCCAAGCGAGTACAGGTCGCTACGCTCGTCCACGGGCTGTCCCATGGCCTGTTCCGGAGGGATGTACGCCGCCGTGCCGAGCATCATGCCCTCGGAGGTCAGGCGAGATTGGTCGGAGGTCACCGCCAACCCGAAGTCACCGATTCTGGCAGTGGAGTCGGAGGTGAGCCAGACGTTGCCTGGCTTCAGGTCTCGGTGCACGACGCCGATACCATGAGCGAACTCCAACCCTCGGCTCACGCCTTTAGCAATCGTCAGAGTTAGTTCAAGCGAGAGTTTCCGCTCGTCGCTCTGGCGGATGAGGCTGTACACGTCTCCGCCCGTCATCACCGGCATCACGAAGAACGGTTGGCTGTCGTGGTGTCCCAGGTCATGAATGGGCACGATATTGGGGTGCTCTCCCAACCTGCCCATGGTCTGAGCCTCTCTGAGGATGCGCCTGCGGCCGATCTCGTCCAATCCCTCGGCTCTGATCAGGGCGAAAGCGACGTCTCGGTCCAGCAGCGCGTCGTGGCAGAGGTAGACGTTCTTCTTGGCCCCCTCGCCGAGGAACTCCTTTACGACGTACCGGCCATCAGCGAACGACGCAGGCTGGATCGCATCGGGTGGGTCAATCTTCCCCGTTCCATGTAGTGTTGCCTCGACTGGCACGTCGCCGGAAGCACCGGAAACCCTCCGTTCGGCTATGTCGCGGAACGTGGCAGCGTCCTCGTTGTCGGCGTCAAGTTCGAGGACCTGTGCTGCCAACGTGAGCGCTGCCGGCCAGTCTTCATGGTCGGCCGCGTCCTCAACCTGGTCCAATAGCCTGTCGATGCGACGCTGGATTCGTTCGCTCGGCATGCGTGAGTCCCCTCTCCATGGCTGTTGGCGAGTGTATCAACGCCTCCAGGGAGGGTCAACCGGTTAGGCGACGGCGCCATTTCGCGTCACGCGTCGAGTTCCCGCGCCCATGGTCTCGCGCGGGCCGCTACGTGATACGAACCTCGGCCGCTGCGTACTTTCGCTGGTAGATGTCCGAGTCGATCGCCAGACCCAGTCCGGCGCCCGATGGCACGGAATACGAGCCGTTGTGAAACGCAACATCGTCGTCCGCATATACGTTGGGCAAGAAGCGCTCATCTTCGAGTGACACGAAAGTGGGTGAAGACGCTCCGAACACGAGTGCCGCTCGCCTGCCGAGGTTTCCGTTGCCGAAATTGCGCGGTTGCGTCAACACGCCGGTCGGCGCCAACCAGTCCGTGAGTTCTTGCCAGCGTGAGAAACCTGCCGCCACGATATCTGGTTGGTAACCGTCGATCAGGCCGGCGCTCACAAGATCGACGAACTCTTGACCAGGGGGATGGCCGTCCTCTTCGCCGCACACGAGCAACGCGGTCGAGCCCAACCGATCTCGCATTCGCCTTAGCACCCGATAATCTCCCACGTCCGCGGTGACCATCTCCTCCATCCAGAACAGTTTGGCGGGGAGGGTCTCGCGGACGAAGTCCTCCAACAGGTCCATCCTTCCGTCGTATCCGAAGTTGCCGTCCACCATGACCGATGCGTCGGCGCCGGCTGCCTCTCGCACGGCCAGCACGACTTCCACGTCCCGTTGAAGACCTTCTTGTGGCATCATCCAACGGCCGGCCCTTCCGACTTTGATCTTGAACGCGTTGTATCCGTCTCGGCGCGAGTCGGCCGCATCTGCCGCCACCTGCGCCGCCCCCTTCTCGGGATTCGACATGTCCTGGTAGAAGAGGGATGTGTCGTACGCCGGAATCCAGTCCTTGATTCGCCCCCCGAACAGGTCGGTGCATGAGACTCCCAAGTCCTGTCCCAGCAGGTCGTATGCCAGGATGCTCATCCAGCCGTGCGAAAAGAAAACCTGCTTGTACGCGTCACGCACGCCGGTTACCCGGCCTTCGGACACCTCGAGGAAGTCATCCACGCGCGAGCCCAGAAACACCTCACGTAGCAGTGCCACGAGCCCGCGGACGGTGCCTTCCGAGGAGTGGAACCCGGCGAACCGTCCCATGAATCGATTGGCGATGGTGTAGCCTTCCAGACCGCCGTCGGTCCGAGCTCGCACGAACCATTCGGTGCGTTCGCTGCCGATGTTATCGGCAAAAGCGACCTTGCCGACCTCTTTCCGGTAGTGAACCGGGATGGGCGTGACTCTGATATCGGTTATCTTCTGGCCTGGCATCAGCAAAACCCTCCGAACGATTGATCGCGAGTGTAACAACGGCACCACGGACGGTCAACCGAGTCGCGTCACCCACCGAGTTGCGCGAGTGTTTTGGCGCGTGTACCATAGCGCTCACAAGGCGCGTGGATGCGATGGTTTGCTGCTTCAGCCAAGGAGGGATGGAATGCTCGTAGACAGATCGAAATGCGTCGGCAGCGGCAACTGCGTTGCTGTCTGCCCCATGGGCGCCATTCACGTGGACGGAGATCGCGCCTTCATCAACCAGGACGAATGCGTGGAGTGCGGAGCGTGCATCCGCTTCGTGACGTCCGAGGACGCACCCACGTGGCTAATCCGCTCTGCTCGTCGCCTGGTCTCGTTCTTCAACCTGAAGTACGATCATCCCTTGGATGTCTGTCCTACTGGCGCCCTGTATTGGCCGGAGTTCGAATGGCCTCGATCGCTTAGGGCCCAATTCAGCGACCCGGTGTCGGTCCACCCCAGCACCGGCGGGGGCGGCAGAGGCACCGAGGAGATCAAGACCAACGACGCAACAAACCGGATACCACCGGGGAGCGCCGGCATTCTCGTCGAGTTTGGAAGGCCGGGCGTCGGTTGCCGGTTCCGTGAAGTCCAAAAAGTCACCAGGGCATTGGCCGGTGTGGACGACCTCTCCTTCGAGCCAAGCAACCCCGTGACGGTGCTAATGAGCGATCAGGCGACCGGCGATCTGGACCCGGCGGTCCTGAACGAGAAGTTCCTATCTTGCATTCTGGAAACCATGATGCCGCTGGAGCGGGCGCCGGAGGTGTTGGAGATCATCCAAAACATCGCCCCCGAGCTGGACACCGTGATCAGCATCGACATCAACGCCCGATGTGGTCCCGATGGCGAGATCCCGTATGAGGCGATTGTGGATGAGGCCGGATTCACGATGCGGCCGAACGGCAAGACCAATCTGGGGCTGGCACGAATGATCGAACCTCAAGAGGAGGTCGCTTAGCAATGACCAACACAATGCATCGCCAAGGGACGGTGGAATCTCTTCGCCAGGATTACATCATCTTTTCGACCACCGCGAAGGGATTCAATCGGAAAGGTTCAGGAGAAGCCCAACGTCGATTCATCGAGATCATGATGAAGCACCGACCGGTCAACATGGGCTTAACCCGACACGTCGCCGACGCGGAGAAGAAACCGAGTTTCATAGCCGAGGCGTTCCGCAACCGTTTCTTCGGCAGAAAGTATCGTGACGGCCAACCCACGGACGAAACACGGCAGGACTGGGAACGTGTGCTTCAGGAAGGCGGCGATTCAGGATCGCTGAAATCCCATGCCGTCTTCGACAGCGCGGACAAGCTGGGCGCGGCCATCCGCGACGTAAACGACGCCGGCTTGGGCCTATGCGTCAACGTCAACGCCATCCACGAAGACACCGATCGCCTGGCGCGAGAGTCGGGGATCGTCCGCCACACCATCGAACACTCGCTGGGCTTCCACGGTCGGACCGAGCGCTTGCCGTCCTCGGAGATAATGGAGTTGAGCACCATGTGCGGGCACGGCATGGTGAGCTTCAACCTGGTTCGGAAGATGATCTCCATGGTCGGATCGGGTCAGATATCGACTGATCGGGCGGCTGAACTGCTGACGAAACCCTGCGCCTGCGGCGTGTTCAATCCGGCCCGTGCGGCCCGAATTCTGTCTGACATCCAACAGGGAACTTACGCTACGCGCTCCGGTTAGACACACGGGTCCGGACGAGCAACCCCAA
>DCWO01000033.1 GCA_002328865.1 Dehalococcoidia bacterium UBA2160
TGTACAATCATCAACTCAGAGAGCTCGCGATATCAGCTCAAAGTCTCCATTAACTTTCCGTCCCATTTAGGCTGACAGCCAACATTCGTTGACGTGTCTTTGCATCGCACTATTGTGTGGGTTCCCTTTCGACACAATCTTCCTATCGTCGTCGAGGTCCACGAGCCCCGACGCCAGCACGAGCTCCCCTTCGTGGGTGTCAGGTTTGCGGTGCTTGCAAGCCTGGGAACCGCTGGTTGATGCCTCTTATTTAATGCTTGTTCCGCACGATCGGAATGGATGGCATTCGGTTTCCGTCGTCCGGACATCAGGGCGATCAGGCAGCTGATGGCCAATCAAAACGAACGGAGCCCCTGCCTCACGATTGCAAAACGGCGGCATCACATAGGGACGACAGAACAACCCCTTACTGAGTAACGTAGAATGAGTTGATTGGTCTGATTGCGATGGGACCTGCTGGAGCGCGCAAGCAGGCTCCGCGAGGCGCTTGGTAATCGTCAACTATGTCGGAAGCGATCCTTGTTTGCCCTGGGCTAAGTGTTTCACCACAGGAGTGAGACAGGCCGAAAATAGGCCAGAGATACTCTCGCTGAAGGGGTGAATTACGGTTACACACTATCTTTGTCAGACCTGAGAGGTTTGTTGGCAGACAATCGCAGCAGAAGAATTCGATGAGAGCCCGATCAAGATGGAATGTCCCGACCAAGAAAAGAGGCAAGTGCGATGGCAACTCAGACTCCCACGATTGACTCACAAGTACATGCTTACGAACGGAATCGTCCTGAACGTCCGTGGAGCGGAACGTTGCAGGGACCCGATGAGGTCACCGGGGACGACATGGTGGCGGCAATGGACGCGGTCGGCGTAGACGGGGCTTTGCTGGTTTCGCCGTACAGCATGTATCGCTACGATGCCAGCTATGCGCTCGAGGTGCACGCAAAGCATCCAGGCCGGTTCGGCTTGATCAAGCCGTTCGATCCGCAATCGGAAGCAATCGCTGACGAGATCGCTGAATGGGCGGAGACGCCAGGTGTGGTGGGTGCTCGGATCATGCTCACATATGATTCATACGAGGCGGACGATCCGGGAATCAATCAAATCCTCCTCGCCGGCGGCCAAGCTGCTATTCCGGTTAACGTAATGTGCTCTGGCAAGCTGCCTCTCTTAAGTGAACTGGCCCGCCGCCATTCGGAAACCCGGATAGTGGTTGATCACGTCGGTTTGGTTCAGCCCCACGAGCCACCGGCGCCGCCGGAACCGTTCGCCGATCTGGACAACGTGGTTTCGCTTGCAGCACATGACAATGTGGCCATCAAGATTTCCGGAGCGGGCACGCTGTCACATCAGCCATTCCCGTACACGGACATCTGGGAGCCGCTGGGCAAGATATTCGACGCGTTCGGCTTCGAACGATGCATGTGGGGCACCGACTGGACTAGGGCGGTCGAATTGTTGACCTATGAACAGGGCGTTGAAGCGTTCCGGGTCACCGATCAGCTTTCAGACTCAGAGCGATCAGCGCTCATGGGCGGTACCCTCGAGAAGATCTACAACTGGTCTCCTGGCAGGGGCGGATAGCTCAGCATCGATTTCGCCCGAGTGATGCGCGTTCATGGAAGCGCCCCGGCTGGCCGAGAAGCATCAACATTTCCCGGACGCTCTCACCTAGGCATCGCGAGGCGCCGATTCTACTGAGGAGCTAGTCCCTGACTCCAGTTCGATCACCTCTCGTTTTTCAGGGCATGTCATACCGGCCCCAGGCACATTTTCGATGTGAGAATACGACGGGTTGCTCTCTTGGGTGGGTGCATTTATGCTTAGGCGTAGCCGCTGGTCGCGCCTCCGGAACTAGCATTCGCCGGTGCAGGATCCGACGCAACACAAAGTGGCCGCCGAGCCAGAAGTGAATACGGAGGAAGGCATGGCCGATCCTATCAGGGTGCTCCACTACATCAACCAGTTCTTCGGGGGGATGGGAGGAGAAGAGGAAGCCAACGCGCCTCCGGAACTGCGCGAAGGCGCCGTCGGGCCAGGACGTGCTCTGGAACAAGCGTTGGGTGACGGCGGAACTGTCGTCGGCACAATCGTTGCAGGCGACAACTACGTCGTCGAAGAGCACGAGGCGGCGATGACTGCCGTTCGCGATGCCATCACCCGGTTCGATCCCGATCTCGTGGTGGCCGGGCCAGCGTTCGAGGCTGGAAGGTACGGGCTCGCTTGTGCGGACGTCTGTGTCGAGGTGCAAAACAACGGCATTCAAGCCGTCACTGGGATGTTCGAGGACAACCCCGGTGTCATCGCGCACCGCCAGGAGATCTATTGCGTTCCGACCGGCACAAGCGCGGTAGAGATGCCCGCGGTCCTGAAGACCATGGCCGCCCTGGGGTTGAAGCTGGCAGAAGGGGCAGAGCTCGGTCCGGCGTCGGAAGAAGGGTACATGCCGCGTGGGCTGCGCAGATTCGTTATGCGAGACTCGAGCGGCGCCGAGCGGGCGGCCGACATGCTCAAGGCACGCCTTAACAACCAGCCGTTCACGTCCGAAGTCTTCATCAAGCAGTACGAAGTGATTCCGCCGCCTGCCCCCGTCGAAAAGCTCTCGGACGTCACGGTGGCGCTGATTACGACCGGCGCCGTTGTCCCCAAGGGGAACCCCGACGACATGCCGGCCGTGTTTGCCACTGACTACTTCACCTACTCGATCGAAGGACTCGACGAACTCATGCAGGATGAGTGGGAGTCGGTCCACGCGGGCTTCAACACCGGATTCATCAACACTCACGATCCGAACTATGCTTTGCCGCTCGCCGCCGTTCGGCAGCTTGAGAAGGAAGGGATCATAGGCAGTGTCTTCCCAAGGATGTATTCGTTGCCCGGAGTCGCCACCGCTCAAAACGACTCGCTGAGCTTCGGCGCCAAGATGGCAAACGAACTGAAGGACAACAACGTCGGCGCGGCGCTGTTGGTCGCCACTTGAGGCAGCTGCAACCGTTGCGGCGCAATGGTGGCAAAAGAGATCGAGCGAGTGGGCATACCGGCGGCGATCTTGACCGCGATCCCACTGATTCCGATGGCCGTGGGCAGCAACAGAGTTGTCAAGGGAGTCAGAGTTGAGCATGTTTGCGGCAACCCCCTACTCTCGAAAGAAGACGATCTGAGATTGCAGAGGAGAATCGTGGAGACTGCTCTGGGCGCGCTCCGGACGGCAGTCGATCGACCAACGCTGTTCGAATCTGACAAAGAGTCCACCGAAAGAGAGGCCGTCAATGCTTGAGGTTGGCGCCTTTCCGGTTGAGTCAGTGGTCTCGAGCGACGTAACCCGATGGCGCGACGGGACTCTGGAGGTCAACGAAGAAGAACTTGTGGACCTGGTGCGGCAGGACGAGCGCATTCCCTGGGCCAGCGTTGAAGTCGCCAACCCAGGTGAAAAGGTTCGGATAATCAATGACTACGACATCATCGAACCAAGGGTGAAGGTTGACGGCGCCGGCCAGACCTTCCCTGCTATCGCCGGAAGGCTGCCAGGCGCCGTTGGGCAGGGCCGTACCCACACCTTGGGCAGCTGCGCGCTGGTAGGTTGCGTCGATGTCTCCGAGCCGATGGACGACGACCCCGGCCAGAAGGCGCGTAGTCGCTCGCCGGGCTTAACGAACTACAAGTTCATCGACATGTCAGGTCCGGGCGCCGTGACCCACTCAGGTCAGACGCCCACCGTGTGCGTCACCATCGGACAGGCGGAAGGCGCCAGCAGCGAGTATTGGCACTCGGTCGCCCAGGCGGCGTTCATGAGAGTGTCTGACCGACTCGCGGAAACTACCGTCGGACACGAACCTCCGTCTGCGGAAACGTTTGACACGACTCCACGGCCTGGTCTTCCTGGCGTCGTCTCCGTGTTCCACATGTCTTCTTTGGAATTGTATCGGGGACCGTATACGAAGGTCGGAACGGCCGTGTACGGCATCACGCGTGCAGCGCCGCCCTGGGTCCTGGAACCGACGGAGTTGCTTGACGGCGCCATCGCCCAGATTCGCACGAGGATGTACACGAACAATCCGCTGAATCTGAAACTACTGCGTGGACACGGCATCGACTGGAATTACCTCGCATGCATGGCCTATCCAACGAACTGGAGCATGCAGGAGGAGAAGGCCGCCGTGTCGGGCCGCGTCGCACGAACCGCCAAAATGCTCGGAGCCGAGGGCGCAATAATAACAACCGACGTGCGCGGACAGCGCATGGTTGAGACGATGTTGACGATCCAGGCGTGTGAACAAGAGGGCATCAAGGTCGTGTTCATGTCGGAGGAAGAAGACCCTGAGGACGGGAAAGCGCCACCGTTTTTGACCTCAGTGCCCGAGTTGTCGGCTGTCGTTAGCACTGGCACTGGTGGCTGGGAAGGTCCGTTTCCTGCCGTCGAACGAGTGCTTGGCGCTCGCTCACCTGAACAGCGGTGGTTCGACGAGCAACCGCCCGTCCACGGCCGCTATGCCGTTAGCCACTTAGGAGATCATTATGGCTACGGCAATCAAAGCTACGCCGACTGGTAGATCGAACGGCTCGATAGCGCATTCTCAGGCACGCGGAACCGCCGGCGCCGCGTGGTCGTGCAGGGCCTGCGGTGGCAGACCCACATGACAGAATTCCCTCGCATGGATAGTGCGATTGGCAACGTGTTCAGGGCGTTGAACCGACCGCTTTGAATGATTCCGCAACATGGCTATATCTCGCAGCCTAGCGGTTGACGGCTCCAAAAAACGGATGTTGAGTTAGGGCCATGCCAGAACGCAGTGTTCATGAAAGTAATGAAACCTATCTGGAAACCCAGGTCGAGTACCAAAATGAGCTCCACATTCACAGACCATCAGCTAGATATTGTTGAGACTGGGATGAAATCAGAGGGTATTCCCGGGGTTGCGATTGCGATCGTTACGGGGGGAGAGATCGTCGCCGCTGAAGGTTTTGGATATCGAGACTTGAACCAGAGACTTCCGATGACACCCCAAACGGTGACGCCGATTTGCTCCCTCACCAAGTCGATGACCGGAACAGCGATCCTCCAGCTCGTGGAACAGGGCAGACTCTCACTCGACGAACCGATACAGACATACCTGCCTGACCTGGTGATCTCCGACCTACAGACGACCCGCAAGATAACTCCTCGCGTCCTGCTGAGCCACAAGAGCGGTATGGGACGCACGGGACACCAGCCGCCCATGTGGAGAGAGACAGTCTCCCCGTACCGAGACCGCGCCGACCTGGTGTCGCGGCTGGCGAACATCGAGTTGCAGACACCTCCCAACACAGCTTGGTCCTACTGCAATGAGGGTTTCGTGACGCTGGGGCGCCTGGTTGAAACGGTCAGCGACATCCCGCTGGAGGAGTATTTCGAGACCCGCATATTCCAGCCCGTGGGCATGGACGACACCCTCACTAACTTTGACGGGTGGCGCGCTTCGGCTGACCGCGCCCACCTCTACGAACGGGGAGACGACGACCCGGCCGAGGCGTTCCTACCCGCCAACTACGGCATCTACCTGTCGACAGGTGGAGTCTCGAGCACCGCGCTCAACTTGGCGAATTACCAGATCGCCAGCATGAACTACTCCGACAGCCCTCTGCTCGGAGCAGGATCGCTGGAGCAGATGCAAAGCATCTCCATGCCCTTCGGCGACACCGGCATGGGATACGGCATGGGCTGGCAGATTCGATGGGTCGGCTCACGGAAGGTCGTCTCCCACGGCGGTGGGCTGGCTGGGGTGGCGACTCACTCGCTCATGGTCCCATCAGCCGGCATAGGTGTCGTGGTGCTGACGAACCTGGGAGGAGCCAATGTTTCCTTGTTGGCCGAACAGCTCGCCGCAACCGTGCTGGACGAGCAGATCTTCGTCTCCGATCCACGCAACGCGCCGCCTATCAACACACGGTACGTCGTTCCCGAAGGGTCACTGTCCCTGTATCCAGGGGTGTACAAGTCCGATGAAGCGACAATTGAGATCACGGGCAATGACCGTGGAATATCCGTCCTTCGGAGTGTGCCGGAAGGAGGCGCCGAGGAAGCCAACCTGATAGGCATCGGGGACAACCTATTCATGGCCGACGAAGGAGTGCGCAGTCGGGGAACGTTGGTGTACTTCGTTCGAAACAGTGACGGCTATGTGACGAGCCTCCTGACCGGCGGGAATCAACACTGGCGGTCTTGAAGGGGTGACGTCCCACCGCGGCGCCATGGTCGCCGTTATCTGCCCGCCCCTCTCCTGACATTCACCGGGTTGATATACGAAAGGACTCTGTATATCCTTTTGGCTTACTTACTTCAGGGAGTTCGATGCGTTGATGTCCAACGAAACTCATTTCTACGTTGTTGAGCTTACACAAGGAACGCGCGAATGGTTGGAGTGGCGTAATGAAGGCATTGGAGCATCCGACGCTTCGACCGTCATGGGCGAAAACCGCTTCAAGAGCGCCGCGGCGCTTCTGCGAGAGAAACTCGAACCAGCGCGAGACTCCTTCCAGAACGAAGCCATGGCGCTCGGCACGCAACTTGAACCTGAAGCACGCGGGCGCTACATCGCGAAAACTGGCAGAGACGTGGACCCCGTTTGCGTCCGGAGTGTCCGGTTCGACTGGTTGCGGGCGAGTCTCGATGGCCTCACCACAAATCACGATGCCGTGGTCGAAATCAAGTGTGGCGCATCTGTCTATCGGCGAACTTCGGAAACCGGCGCCGTCCCCGGTTACTACTACGGTCAATTGCAGCACATACTTGCAGTCACCGGCCTCGACATGATCGACTTCTGGTGTTACTGGCCAGGCCATCCCGAATTGCTGTTGACGATCGAACGAGACGACGCCTACATAGAGCGTCTCTTGGAGACAGAGCAGCTATTCTGGGATCGCGTCCTCCAAGGCTCCTGACAGCGCGCGGGCGAGCCATTATGTATGATGCCGACGAGGTGTTGCAAAGTCGCCCCTGAGGGTGGAGGACCGTGTCCTGTTCGTCGATGACATTCGGATCCACCTCGATTTGAGCCGGGAGCTGAACAATATGCGACTGGTGCTGACGAACGCCAACCTCATCGACTGCATCGACCCCGGAGTCCGCTCGGAATGCAGCGTCTCCGTGGAAGACGGGCGCATCGTCAAGGTTCTCGACGGTGGCCGCTCGCCGTCCCTCGACGGAGCGACAGTCGTCGATTTGAACGGAGGCTATCTGCTGCCCGGCCTGTGGGACGCCCACGTCCACCTCGAGCACCCGCGGACGCCCGACGCCACAGCCGCCGAGTTGACGGTCCAGTACGCGTACAACGCGGCACGGGGACTGACCGAGGCGGGCGTAGTCGGACTGCGAACCGGGGGCACTCCGGATTTCATCGACGTGGCGCTCAGAGACTCCTTCAACTCGGGGCAGCATGTTGGGCCCAGGATCTTCGCCGGCGGCTGGTTCCTGACTACCACGGCTGGGCATTTCCTTACGTCGGGCGCGGCGTTGGAGTGCGACGGCGCCGATGGGTTCGTCAGCGCCGTGCGGGACCAGATTCGCTCGGGCGTCGACCACATCAAGCTCAACCTCACAGGCGGGGTCATGGGTCCTTCGTGGGACCGGCACTGGCACTCCTTCTTCCTGCCTGAGGAGCTGGAAGCCGCCTTCGCCATCGCGTGCCAGCGCGGGTATCCGGTCATGGCGCACGCGGCCAGCCCGCAGGCGGTGAAGGATGCGCTGAGGTTAGGCGCCCACTCGGTCGAGCACGGCTACATCATGGACGACGAGTGCATCGAACTCTTCCTCGAAAAGGACGCCTGGTACGTCCCGACCCTGGGGATCACTCACCTCACCCGCGACCAGGCCACGACGTCATGGGAGAAGGAGTGGGCTGAGGAGCGAGGCCTGCCGTCCGACCTCGCCGAGAGGGCCGACGCGGCCGCCGACGAGCACCGCAAGTGGTTCCGCCGTGCCCTGGACGCTGGGGTGAAGATGGCTCTAGGATCCGACCTGCGGCCGCCGAACCAGGCGGTGAACATGGAGATGGGGTTGTGGGTGAAGGACGGGGCGAGCACGTGGCAAACCCTGGTCGCCGCCACCAGGAGCGCTGCCGAACTATGCGGCGTCGGCGACGACCTGGGAACGGTCGAAGCGGGCAAGCTGGCGGATCTGATTGTCGTTCGGGACAACCCGCTCGACGACATCGACAACCTGCGGAAGCTGGCTCTCGTGTTCAAAGAGGGTCGCCTGGTGGCCGACCACAGGGAGGAGGCGAAATGAGGCTGCTCCTTCGAAACTGCTCGATCATAGACGCCAACGAGCCAGCGCCGCGCGAGAACGCCCACGTCATCGTCGAGGATGGGGCCATCGTCGAGGTAGGAACTGGTGGAGCCAGCGGCGCCGACGAAACCATCGACCTCGGCGGGTCCTACCTGCTGCCGGGGCTGTGGGACGTGCACACCCACCTCAAGTCGGGCACGTGGTCCGGCATGCCGTCCTACGAGAGCCCGGCCGAAGCTGTCCTGACCAATGGCCGCAACGCCATGGACGCCCTCGAAGCCGGCGTGACCTCGATGCGTGTCGTGGGCGTACAGGGATGGGCGGACGTGGCGTGGAGGGAGGCGTTCGCATCGGGAAGGTTCACCGGCCCACGCCTATTCTGCTGCGGCACAATCCTGAGCCCGACGGCCGGCCATGGCGCGTCGCTCGTGCGCGCTTCTTCCGGATTAACAGGAGACCTCGACGGTCCCGAAGCATTCGTGAAGGCCGTTCGCACCAACATCAAAAACGGCGTAGACCAGACGAAGCTGCTGACCACCGGCGGCATCATGGGCGCCGGCCACGATGTGATGTCGGCGGGGATGATGCTCAAGCAGGAGATCGAGGCGGCCGCCCGCATCTCCATCCAACGAGGCTTGCCGGTGGCCGTCCACGCCACAAACCCCGAGTCCGTCAAATGGTGCGTGGACGCGGGCGCCCATAGCATCGAGCACGGATACATCCTTGACGAGGAGGCGGTGCGCCTCATGGGGGAGCGCGGTGTGTATTACGTTCCGACACTGGCGCTCAGCCACCTCACCGCCGACCAGGCCGCGACCGAGCACGAACGGGCGTACTGCGAGCGCAACCAGCTCCCGGACGCGTTCCGCGAGCGCGCCAACCGTTTCGCGCCTCGCCACGAGGAATCGTTGCGTATGGCCCTGGACGCGGGAATCAAGATCGCGTCGGGCTCCGACCAGGGGCCGCCCCGCGACGCAGCGTTGCTCGAGATCGAGCTTCTGGCCCGCTGCGGTCTCGGCGCTCACGGCGCCATCGTCGCCGCCACCAAGCACGCCGCCGAGATTTGCTTGGCGGGCGACCGGCTGGGGACCGTCGAACCGGGCAAACTGGCGGACCTTATCGCGGTCCGAGATAATCCCCTCGACGACATCAGCAACCTGCGCACCCTCGAGCTCGTCCTGAAAGAGGGCAGAATCGTCGTCGACCGCCGGGGAGATGGAGCCAAGTAGGCGGTGCGCCGGGCATCGAGGGATGGCGCTGTTCCATTCCCTACTGGCCATACTGTCTGCACGCCCCTTGAACATGCCCAACATTGGACTGTGTTCCTGATCCCCGTTCTGCACCGCCCGTTAATGGGCTCATCCGTGGCGCCGCGAAGCTTAACCCAGATCAAGCTCATGCTAGACTGTCTCCGCCACGCGGGGAGTCACTCTTGCCTGGCGAGCTATCTCAACAGCAAAATCAATATGCGGACCTGAGAGAGTGAGCGATCAAGATGGACAACATCAGCAGCACCACATCGTCGTTCAGGGACCGCGGTCTTGAGGCAGCGCTCGACGCACTCGGTGAGGCTGGATTCCCTCAAGCCGAAATATTGGCGCTAGGCCCGCACGTGGGGACGCCTGGCGAACAGGAACTTGACCGTCTCCGGGGCATCTTGGAGGCCCACTCCGTCCGTGCCAGGACAATGCACGCACCGGGTCGACGGAGCACCTTGGCAGCCGTGGACGTCAGTTGGAGGAGGCAGAGCGTTGAAGTTCTGACCGGGTACATCCGCCTAGCCGGCGCCCTCGGCTTGACCGAGCTTGTCATCCACCCAATGAGCGACACGGACTTGGCGCCGTACGCGGATGATCCCGGGCTGCCCCAGCAAATGCGCGAGGCGGTCCAGCGCTCGCTAGACGATCTGATGCCTGTCATTGAGGAGTCGGCAGTGCGAATTACGCTCGAGAACTTGCCCTACCCCGGGTTGCCTTTGACCTCCATGAAGGAATTGCGGGCATTGGTGGACCCTTACCCAGCGGAGGCTGTCGGACTGGTCATAGATATCGGCCATGTTGCTCGCCTCAATCTCGACCCGGTCGACGAAATCCACACCGCAGGAAAGCGCCTGTACGGAACCCACATTCATGATGTCGACGTGAATGCGGGTGGCGCCGACCACCACTCACCGACCATCGGCAATCTCGACTGGGACGCGATGCGACAGGCTTTCGCTGAGATCGGCTACACGGGTCCCTGGACCTCGGAGGCCACGACGCCTAGCCATGGAGAGAGCCCAGAGGAGTTGGCCCGCGAGGTCAAAGACTGGATGACGTCTTGGTTGCGGTGAGGAGGCGACGCCTGGAATCGCCGATCGTACAGTTTTGTCAGGCTCTCGGAGTGCATGGGAACCTCTGATCCTGCCAGAAACGCGGATTCTTGAGCATGAGTGATCACTGTTGCTTGTCCATGTTGGGAACAGATGCCTGTCAAGACTAACCGGCCTCTGTCACTGACGCCGGTTAGCTCGCCACCACATCGCGCAGATAGTGTGGGACTCTCGGACCATCTCTCTGTCCCGCCCGGCCAAAGAATACTGATATTTCCCGGACGCATTCAGTCAGTCATCACGCTACACAGTCGGATGCATCGTATTCCAATTGGTCGCTCCTTCGTACGCGTGACCGATTCGGCAAAGCAGGGGTTCGAATAGATGCTTGCCAACGAACTGGAGGCTCAGTGGGAGCCCTTCGCTGTTGAACCCACAAGGCGTCGACAGCGTAGGCGCGCCGTTGAAATCGTATGGAGCCGTGTATCGTTGAAATGCCGTTCCTCGCCGGTCGTCCATCGGCCCGTACCCCGTCTCGGGCGTGACCGAGTGGGGTGGTGAGATGGTCGATGGGCAGGCCAACACGTCGAAGTCCTGGAACGTCTGTCGCAAAAGCCCGTTGCACTCGGCTCGCAGATTGTTGGCCTCGGCGTAGTCGGCGCCCGCCACCTTCGCTCCCTGGTCGAGCCAACCGCGAAACCAAGGGCCATAGTCGTCTCGACGCGAGGGGTAGTGCGACCGATGCGCGGCCACCGCCTCCGCGGAGCACAAGACAGGCCATGCAGGCAGGTACCGGTCCACGTCGGGCATTTGGACAGGGACAATTTCTGCGCCGAGACCCGCCAGGACCTCCACTCCCGCCAGTACGGCCTGGGCCAGCTCGGGATCAACCCCATCAG
This sequence comes from Dehalococcoidia bacterium UBA2160, assembly GCA_002328865.1. Classification (GTDB taxonomy): domain Bacteria; phylum Chloroflexota; class Dehalococcoidia; order Lucifugimonadales; family UBA1123; genus UBA2160. Next base: position 11,468 of record DCWO01000033.1, read on the forward strand.
TGACATAGCTTTCATCCAAGCCAATCTTCACGCCCTCCACGCCTCTGTCGATGTCCGCCAGCATGTCAGGGACCTGATCGAGCAATGTGGTCGAGTCGTTGGCGTCCCGACCCGCGATTGCCTGAAGCACGATTCCCGCGTCGGCGGAGGAGCGCGTGAGAGGTCCGACGTGGTCAAGCGATTCGGCCAGGGCCAGAACACCGTACCGGCTGACGCGGCCCCAAGTAGGCTTCAGGCCCACGACTCCACAGGCGGCCGCTGGGAAGCGAATCGAGCCCCCGGTGTCGCTGCCCAGAGAGCCGAAACAGAGCCCAGCCGCCGTCGCCACTCCCGAGCCGCTGGACGACGAGCCCGTCCAACGCTCGGCGTTCCATGGATTGATCGGAATCTGGAAGTCCGGGTTGTAGCCGCCCATGGCTCCCTCTGTGAGATTGAGTTTGCCCAGGAGCACCGCCCCTGCCGACTCCAGCCTGGCAACCACGGTCCCGTCGAAACCCGGGACGTGTTCAGCCAGGACTTTGCACCCCCCCATGGTCCGCACACCCTTCGTGTAGCACAGGTCTTTGACCGCAACCGGCACGCCATGAAGCGGGCCGCGATATTGCCCTCTGCCGATCTCCCGTTCGGCACTCTTGGCAGCCTCCCGGGCATGGTCGGCCATCAGAGTGGCGTAGCTCTTGAAGCGGCCGTCCAGTTCCTCAATGCGCCCAAGGATCACGTCGGTGACCTCGACGGGCGAGACCTGACGTGACCGAATCAGCTCGGCGACATCGGTAATCGATTTGAAATGCAGCGGGACTTCGGCCATGGTGTGATCTCCTTGCACTTGACACGCTCATTGCTAGTGTGTCACCAGGCCGCCGTCCACGTTGAAGGCCTGGCCGGTGATGTTGCGAGCTCCGGGACCGGCCAGAAAACGGGCCATGGCCGCAATGTCTTCAGGCTCGTTGGCGCGGCCGATAGGTATGTTGGCGGTGCTCTGGTTTTGCAGCTCCTCCATGGCGACCCCCAGTTGCTCTGCACGCTGGGCCCTGGTTTCGCGGCCCATTTCAGTTTGGGTAACGCCCGGGCAGATGGCGTTTACGTTGATGTCGTAGCCGCCGAGCTGGTGCGCCGCGATGGCGGTCATGGAGATTACGGCGCCCTTGCTGGCCGCGTAGGCGGCGTTCGACGTGCCCTGGTAACCCTTCCCGGCAATGGAGGCGATATTGATTATGCGGCCTCCTTGTCCCTGGCGGATCAGCTCCTTGGCCACCCTCTGCATGCAGAAAAAAGCGCCCTTGGCATTGACCCGGTGGATTCTGTCCCAGTCCTCTTCTTCCACGTCCATGATATTCAGATAGCGGGTCACCCCCGCGTTGTTCACCAGAATATCCACGCGCCCGAATTTGTCCACAGTCTCCTGGACCATGCGATCGATGTCGGACAGGTTTCCAACATCGGCCTGAATTGCCAGGCTAGGCTGTCCCAGCCCTCTCACGGCGGTGGCTGCTTCCTCAAGCGTTTCGGCATTGATCTCCGTCAAGGCTACGGAAGCGCCCTCTCCAGCCAACGCCATGGCGATGGCCCTGCCCATTCCCCGTCCGGCTCCGGTAACCAGGGCTACCTTGTTTTCTAAATCCATATGGCGCCTCCTTCGGCAACGGCAGCATACCGCCGTTGCACAATCCTTTCAACCTCTGGCGAAGTCACGCCTGACGCCAAAGAAATCCTTAGGATGAAAAACAATTCCGTCGGCATTGTCATGCCCATGGGGGCATCGGGAGACTCACCTGTTCATTGGGATCGCACGAATAGATCACGCTGACTTTTGGGACCAGAACGCCCCATGCCATGCTGCATGACAGCAACCACCTCACCATCTTCGACGAAACAACGATAGCATCGCTCTCGACGCCCGTCATCCATCCTGCCAAGCTCACCACCCCACTACATGGAGCCGTGGACTGGCATTCGATGGGCAACAAAGGTCGCCTTCGCTGTGCGTGCTCCCTCGATTCCTCCACGGACGCACCTCCCTCTTGGCCACGGCTCATTACCTGTTGTGACCCGATGGATGGCTGTTGCTTTGGTGCTGCATGGAGCCCGCCGATCCACTCCAAGCCGGCTCAGTGGATTCGGTCTTGTCCGATCTGAGGCCGCTGAGGAAGCGCCCTGTGTTTGTGGCTTGTGTCAGTCTGCCCCATCTCCCCTCCGAAAGGATCACTTGGCGAGCAACGCGTCTTCGATCAACAGACCAGCCTGATATACTGCAACCCGCCGATCATTGAGGCGCATCGCCGCCTCCAGCACAGTAACCAACCCAGAGGGGAGACACCATGACCGCAGATCGCCAGGCATGGCTAGCATTGACCGCTGAGGACGCTGTTGACCCGGACCTGCCCATATGCGATCCGCATCACCATTTTTGGGACCGCCCTTCCAGCAGGTATATCCTAGAGGACTTGCTTTCTGACACCGGCTCGGGTCACAACATTACCGAAACGGTGTTCGTCGAGTGCAGTTCGGAATATCGGGAGGACGGGCCGGAAGCCCTGAAGCCGGTAGGCGAGACTGTGTTCGTCCAGGGCATAGCCGACGAAAGCGCGACTGGAAATCACGGCTCCACTGAGGTCGCCGCTGGCATCGTTGGTTCCGCTGACTTTACGCTGGGAGACGCAGTCACCGAGGTGCTGGAGGCCCACCTGGAGGCCAGCCCGAATCGATTCCGAGGAATACGACACAGGGCGGCCTGGGACCCGAACATCAATGCCGGCTCACCCGGCGCTCCACCCGAGGGGATACTGCTCGATCCGAAGTTCCGAGAAGGATACGCTCGGTTGGGGCCAATGAACCTGAGCTTCGAGGGCTGGGT
>DCWO01000077.1:0-9539 GCA_002328865.1 Dehalococcoidia bacterium UBA2160
TCGGCTGCGGCCTCAGAATGACACCAATTGGTCGCGTCCACTTATTTTGTTTATCGCCATGAAACCCTCCCCTACGAGACGGGTGACCTGTGTTTGGTTATCCGACCCGTCAGGGTAGCTGGCCAACTAACGTGCATCGGCCTCAGCACGTCTGGCGGCCACCGCCGACGCCAGCGTCCTGTCGACGTCGACAACGCGGGGCCCGTCGGTCGATACTCGGACAGCCACCTCGTGGTCGCCGGTGAGGCTCAGCGACCGTTCGCCGTCCAGGGCGATCGTCCCGGGGCGCAGATTGACTCCTCGGAGCTGGCCCGGCGCGAGCACCTCCCAGCTTTCGATGCCAACCTCGCGGACCATCCCCGGCGCCACCGGAGCCAGAACCGACTCTGTTGCTGTCCCGAACCTGATGCGCAATCCCTCGGGCGTCCCCAACGGGATCGGGTGGAGCTGGGCGCCGATGGCCGATATGCCGATGTTCACCGGCTCGGCGCGGCAGAGGAACACCTCGTGTAGTGTGTCGATGTCCCAGATGGCCCGGGCGCCGACGAACCGCTCCGTCGAGACCGCCAGGTCGACTAACGCGATGTCATGGAGGTCACCGTCGATCAGCAGTTCGAGCCGTGCGCTGCGCGTGGTGGCTAGATCCGGGTCGACCGCGCCGTTGGCCAGTTGACCTGCCGCCATCCCCGCGACGGTGCCTTCGATCATCGACGGAAACACGTTGTTGGTGCCGGTGGATATGGGCATGATGGGTACATCGCCGCACCCTTTGGCGACCACCCGGTTGGTGCCGTCGCCGCCCAAGGTGATGAGGCATCCGACGCCTGCTTCCCGCATGGCGGCCGCGGCGCGGGTGGAGTCCTCCTCGGCATGAAAGATTGACATCTCGACGAACTCGACATCGAGTCCGTAGTTCTCGCCGTCGAGCGCGCCTCGCCCGAGCTGCGCCGAGTCGGGCATGAAGACCACCGTCTCGACGCCAACCGCGTCAAGACCGGCCAGCACGCGTTTGAGCACGTTGACCTTTTCGTGGTTGGGGACGAACCTGCCCTGGGCGACCAGGCGGCGGATGTCTTTCCCCGCGGCGGGATTCGCGATGATGCCTACCGAACCCAAGTCTCAGGACTCCCCAAGCTTCTGGCCCAGCCAGTCGGTCGATCCCAGATTTGACTTCAAGGTCCGCATGAACTCGGCGACCGGGACGCCGTCCAGCGCTCGGTGATCGAACGTGACGCTGGCGTGCATCATCGAGCGAACGGCGATCTCGCCGTCGTGCACCGCCGGCTTCTTCGTCACGCGGCCCAGTCCAAGTATCGCGACCTGGGGCGGGTCGATGATTGGCGTGAAGGCGTCGATGTCGTAAGCGGACAACGAGGTGATCGCGAACCCTGCTCCGGTCATGTCGTCGATGGTGAGCAGGTTCTTGCGTAGGCGATCCGCCAGATCACGCATTGCGCGGGCGGCGTCGATAAGACTGAGCGACGCGGCGTCCTTCAGCACGGGCACCATCAGGCCGTCCGGCACAGCCATCGCCAGACCGATGTCCACACCTTTCAGCAGATGCACGTTTCCGTCGACCAGGTGGGCGTTTAGCCGGGGGTGCTTTTGCAACGCGTCGGCAACCGCGACGATCATGATGTCCAGGACCAACGGCCGCAGGCGGTGCGCCCTCCAGGAGGACACCAGCGAGTCGCGAAGGTCGACGATCTCGGTGACGTCGATCTCGGTGGTGAGCGTCACCTGAGCCATCGTGTGGACACTCATCGACATGCGGTCCGCGATGGTCTTTCTCAGACCTGTGAGCTCGATGGTTTCGGCCACCGCGTCCATGTTGACTGCCGCGGCTGGGCTGTCCGCAATCTCCCGCTCGACATCCTCGACCAGAATCCGCCCACCGGGTCCGGTTCCCTCGATCTGTGCGAGGTCGAGGTTGTTTCGACGGGCCATGAGCCTGGCAGCGGGAACTACCTGTACCCTGCCTGCCGGTTGGTCGCGCTGGGCGATCGCCGCTCGTACATCGTCTTCGGTGATGCGACCGTTGGGTCCAGTGCCGGCGACGTTGTCAAGCGAGATGTCGTTCTGCCGGGCGAGGCGTCGAGCCACGGGGGTCACTTGCACTCGCGCGCCTGATGCTGCGGGAGCGCTCGACTGTGGTCTTGGTGCGCGAGCTCGGCGCCGCGAGACGGCTTCGGGTCTGGGAGGGTTCTCGCCCGGAGCGCCGATGACTGCGACGAGCGTGCCGACCTTCACCGTGGACCCCTCGGATTCCATGATGTGCGCCACGACACCGGAGGTCGGCGATTCGAGTTCCGAGTTGATTTTAGCGGTCTCGATCTCGACCAAGGGCTGCCCTTCGTCGACTTCGTCACCCTCGGCGACGAGCCACTTGACCAGGGTCCCTTCTTCCATGTTCATGCCCCACTGGGGGAGCATCACGTTGTTGGCCATTGCTGCTGCCTCGTTTGAATCGGCGAACTCAGTTCCGAGACGTCACTCCATCGTCGCGTGGACGGCCTCGATGATCTTCTCTTCGTTCGGGAACACCAGCGGCTCGAGGGCAGGGCTGAACGGGAAATGGACGTCCAGGCTGGTCACTCGCTGTATCGGCGCCTGGAGCGACCAGAAACCCTCCTGCGAGACCATCGCTGAGATCTCCGAAGCGACGCTGCAGCTCTTGTGGGCCGGATCGGCAACCACCAGTCTTCCGGTCTTCTCGACCGATTTGAGGATCGTTTCGTGGTCCAACGGGACAATCGTGCGAGGGTCGATCACTTCCGCGGATATGCCGTCCTCCTCCAAGGTCTCGGCGGCTTCGAGGGCTCGGCGGAGCATGCCCGCAATGGCGACGATCGTCACGTCCGTGCCCTCGCGCTTGACGTCGGCGACGCCGAACGGAATCGCAACGTCGTCGTCGGGCACGTCGCCCCGCCAACCCGAGAGGTTGTTGTCCTCGAAGAACATCACCGGATTGTTGTCGCGAATGGCCGTCTTGAGTAAGCCTTTCGCATCGGCCGGCGTGGTCGGGATGACGATCTTCAGGCCGGGGACGTTCACGAACATCGGGTAGGGCCTGTCGGCATGGTGGGCCGCTGGGTTGTTGCCGTAGATCAGTCCGCACCGGTAGACGATGGGCAGGTCGACCTGTCCACCGAACATGAAACGCATCTTCGCAGCCTGGCTGATGAGCTGGTCCATGGCGACAAACAGAAAGCTCGCAAGCGATTGGACGATTGGCCGCATGCCAACCGCGGCTGCGCCAACTGCCGCGCCCATGAACCCGAGCTCCGACAGCGGAGTGTCGATGACGCGGTCCCCGAACTCCTGCGAGAGACCGCCGGTGACGCCGTATATCCCGCCGCGGATGCTCTCGCCCATGAGGAAGACGCTTTCGTCTCTGCGCATCTCCTCTTTAATTGCCAGGTTCAGCGCATCGGAAAATGTGATCTCAGCCATTGTTTAGGTCTCCTGGGTCGCCGTTCGGCGCGACCGTTGTTGTTCTCGAATCGGCGGAGGCAATCGTTGCCGAGTTAGGTGGTGACGGGATCGGCGAACAGGTCGGTCATCAGATCCTCGGGTTCTGGATAGGGGCTCTGGCGCGCAAACTCGAGCGCCTCCGCAATGGTCGCCGCCACTTCTGTTTCTACTGCGTCCACCTCTTGTTGCGACGCCACGCCCTGCTCGACCAACCACGCGGAGTGGATCTTGATCGGGTCCCGCTGGCGCCATCGTTCGACCTCGGCCTCGTCGCGATATGGCTCTCGAAGTATCCGCACCAAGCCCTCGGAGTGGTCGCGATACCGGTATGTGCGGGCCTCCAATAACGTGGGACCCTGACCTGACCTCGCGCGCTGAACGGCCTGCACGGCGGCCTCATGGACCGCGAGGACGTCCTGTCCGTCAACGAGCACGCCGGGCATGCTGTAGGCGACCGCCCGATCGGATATGTTCTCGACTGCGACGGTGTCGTTGAAGCTGGTCGTCACCGCGTACTGGTTGTTCTCGCACAGGAAGATGACCGGCAGCTTCCAGATCGAGGCCATGTTCATCGCTTCGTGGCATGCGCCCTGGTTGCTGGCGCCGTCGCCAAAAAAGGAGACCACGACGCGGTCGTTGCCCTGCATCTTGCTGGCCATCGCCGCGCCCACCGCCACCGGTAAACCCGACGCCAGGATGCCCGACTCGCCCAGAATGCCGATGCTGAAGTCGGCAAGGTGCATCGAGCCGCCCTTGCCCTTGCAGTAGCCCGTGGCCTTGCCGAGAATCTCCGCCATCGCCTTCCTCACGTCGCCGCCCTTGGCGATGGGGTGCCCGTGAGAACGGTGGTTGCCGGTGATGTAGTCGTCGTCTCGCAGCGCGGCGCAAGCCCCGACGGCCACCGCTTCCTCGCCGATGTACGTGTGCGCCATGCCGACGAGCTCGGCGCCCTGCACCAGATCGACGACCGTCTCGTCGAACCGACGGATCAACATCATCCGCCGCAGCATCCGCATATACATTTCTCGATCGTCGTTCATCTCGACCTCCACACGCTGGTATGCGATCAAATCGCGCCCGCCGCTTCGAACCACGAAAGAGAATCGGGTGTGGGGCAGCAGGCGAGGGCCATTATAGCACCACGTCTCCGAGGGTGGGTGCGATTTGGCAGAGGCTGAGTGCCACCCACGAAACCGCTGTGCTTGCAACTGGCCAGGAAGACGATGGATGGTAGAATAAGGCGCGACAATGAAAAAGACACAACAACAACTTCAGGGAAAAGCCGCCGAATTCGCCTGCATTCTACGTGATCATTTCGCCGAGTTGGCCGAGCGTTACAAAGTCAGTTCGTTCGGGATGTTTGGGTCCTACGTTCGAGGCGAAGAACAATCGGGCAGCGATCTTGATCTGTTAGTCGAGTTCGGGGAGACACCCGATTTGCTTGAGTTCGTTGCACTGAGCAGAGAACTGTCCGAACTTTTGGGAATCAAAGTAGACTTGGTCATGAAGGAAGCTCTCAAACCGCAGATCGGTGAGCGAATTCTCGATGAAGTCGTATCTGTATGAACCGCACGCCTCTTGACTATCTGAGAGACATTTTCGAGGCCATGCAAGCAACGCAGAGGTTCACCGAGGGCATGGAGTTCTCCGCCTTTGCGCTAGACGAAAAGACTTCCTACGCGATTGTTCGTGCGCTCGAGATGACCGGCGAGGCCACAAAACGCATCCCTGACGACATTCGGGTCCGGTTCCCCGAAGTGCCCTGGCGAGACATGGCTGGCATGCGTGACGTGTTGATCCACGCCTACTTCGGAGTCGATCTCGAGGCTGTATGGAAAACCGTCACCATTCGCAGTCCCGAGCTGATCCCCGTCGTGCAAAGAGCTTTGGACACCTTGGAAGCCGAACGCTGAGCAGCAGGGCAGGCTGCGATCAAAAGCTCCACGGCTGACCCTGAGGCTATGTTGGCGTGGCTGCCAAGCGACGGGCCCTCGCTACATGTCCCGCGATCCGGGCGGACAATGATCCGGGTCATTCCACTTGCCGACGATGCGCGCCATCAGGGCATCGTCCGCTAACACTGCCGCCAACCGTTCACGGCCTTCGTCTGACCCGTATCGAGGCCCAGGCGAAGTCTTGAGCGAGCCGTCATTGTTCAGGTGCACCGAAGACATCGACGGCAGGTGATGGACGATGATCGGCGCCACCCACGACGCCGCGCTCGGCTCACACGGAATGTACCAAGCCACCAGATCCTCATCGACGACCAGCTTGTTGTGATTTTTCCGCGCCTCCATCCTTGCGCGAAGCCCCTCCGCCGTGTTCACCGGCGTTGGTGGGGGCGGTGGGTACGGTGGCTCGCCCGAGCACGCGACGAGAAGAGCGGAGGTTGCCAAGGCAAAAGCGATAAGAGCAGTCGTGCGGGACAAGATCATGGTGTTCGGAATCTCCACAATCGCCAATAATCTCACCCCAAACGAACCTGTCTGAGGTGACAAACACGCTACGGTTTGGGATACGGGTTGTCAATCCCCAATCAATGCGCTCGAGACCGCCTCGAACTACGGTTGCGTGACCGAATGGACTCAGTGGACGCTCGGTTTTCCGTGATGTCCAAATCCCGTTGGTCGTGCCGGACGCCTCGCCTTGGGCCGTCTCGAGCCGCGGCACGCTATCCCTCGATCGCGTTCTCGAGGATGCGGATGCGCCTTACATTGCCTGCTCGGTCGAGCTCCAAGGCGATGAGGTCCATGCGCCAATCGTCCCAGCGGCGTTCGGAGGTTTGGAGGTATTCTTCGGCGGCGGCGATGAGCTTTCGGCTCTTGGCAGGGGTGATCGATTCTTCGGGGGAGACGTGGGCGGAGCGGCGTCGGGCTCGGACCTCGCAGAACACCAGCGTGCCGTCTTGCTCGGCGATGATGTCGATCTCGCCTCGGCGGGTTCGGTAGTTGGTGTCGAGCACGTTGTAGCCCAGAAATCGCAGGTGGCCCGCCGCGACGGCTTCGGCCTGGCTGCCGATGCTCGGCGAGCGTTGCGGAGCGGGCGACAGCGCCTCGCGGACTCGACCGAATGTCAGGCGATGGATTGGGCAGGGGCCGTGCTCGGTGAGCGCCTTCAGATGAGACGCTGTTCCGTACCCTTTGTTGCTGGCGAATCCGTATCGCGGGAACTGGGAGTCGAGGTTGGCCATCAATCGGTCGCGCTCGACTTTCGCGGCGATCGATGCGGCGGCGATGGACAGGCATCGGGCGTCGCCCTTCTTGAGCGCCTGTTGCGGGAGGTTGACGCCCGGCAGGGGGAACGCGTCGAGGAGCAGGTAGTCGGGCGCCACTGTCATCGACTCCAGCGCGCGTTTGATCGCGAGGCGTGTCGCGGGCGCGATGCCCATCGAGTCGATCTCCTGCGACGAGCTGTAGCCGACGGCCACCGACACGGCCTCGCGTCTGATCGCTTCGTACGCGGTCGCTCGTTGCTGGAGCGAGAGCTTCTTGCTGTCGTTGACCAGGTCGACCCAGTCGCCCTCGGGCTCGCGAGGGAGCACCGCGACGCCTGCGCTGACCGGGCCGGCCAGCGGTCCGCGTCCGGCCTCGTCCACTCCCGCAACCGCCGAATATCCCTGGGCGTACAGGCTCGACTCGAGGTCGTAGGTGGGACGGGACGGACTCATTTGCCCAGGCCGCGTTGAATGCCTCTGAGGTAGGCCATCTGACCGACGTGTTGGGCCTCCTCGACGATCAGGTGACTGAACATGTTGGCTATTGTGTAGCCCTGTCTTGGTCCCGGATCGGGAGATTCTGGCAGCGTGGCTTCCGTTATGGAATCCAGGTAGCGGTAGGTCTCCGCGCGGACGGCGTCATAGTACGCCATCATCTGCTCCAAGTCGAAAGCCGGGAGATCGCGGACCTGCTCGGCGGTGTAACCGGCGCCGTGGTCCTGTTCCGGGATGCCGAACCGCTCATGCCAACCGTCGCGTTGCCACACCGAATCGGCATGTCGCGCGAAAAACTGGATCCAGTGGTCCTCGACGCGGGCCATGTGCCAGACGGCGAAATCGATGTGGTGGGACTCAGGAGCGGGTTGGAAGCGCCGCTCATCAGGGGTGAGTCCCTTCAGCGCGTCCTTGAGCTCCCCCAGGTACTCGTCAAACCCGAAGCGGATGATGTCTTTGAAGTCCATTGCGTTCCTGCCCTGCATTCGATGGCGCGTCGGCGGGTGGACCAGTCTCGATGGTCCCGCCGCCGACCTAATCTCCGTCGCAAAAGACCACGCCTGCGATCGCCGAGTAGCCCTGTGCGCATAGGCTCGACTCGAGGTCGTAGTTGGGACGAGATGGGGTCACTTGCCGATGCCGCGCTGAATTCCTCTCAGGTATGCCACCTGGCCGACGTGCTGAGCTTCCTCGACCATCACGTGGCTGAACATGTTGGCGATGGTGTAGCCGGGCCTGCGTTCGGCGTGAGGTGTCTCGGCCAGCGTGTCAGCGGTGATGGAGTCCAGAAACCGAATGGTTTCGACGCGGACCGCGTCGTAGTACGCGAGCATCCGGTCCATGTCGAACTCCGCTAGGTCACGGACCTGTTCGGCGGTGTATCCGAAGCCGCTGTCGCGCTCCGGCATGCCGAACTGTTCGTGCCATTTGTCGCGCTGCCAGACGGTTTCGGCGTGTTGCGCAAACCGCATGAGCCAGTCGTCCTCGACCCGCGCCATGTGCCAGACGGCGAAATCGATGTGATGAGACTCCGGGTCGGGTTGAAACCGTCGTTCCTCAGGCGTGAGCCCGTCGAGCGCTTCTTTCAGCTCCTCCAGGAACTCCTGAAACCCGAGCCGGATGATGTCTTTGAAGTCCATTGCGTTCCTGCCCTTCGTTCGATGCTGGGTCGATCGGCGACGCGGTCTCGATGATGCCGCCGCCGATGACCTCTTCTCCGTCGTAAAACACCACGGCTTGCCCCGGCGTCACGGCTCGTTGCGGCGCGTCGAAATTCAATTCCGCCGTGCCGTCTCCCGGGATGAGCGTGGCGGATGCGTGGATGGCTTTGTAGCGGATCTTCGCCGTCACCCGTGTCGGGCCATCCGGTGCATGTCCGCTGACGTAGCTTACCTTTGACGCCCACAAACGCATCTGGTCCAGCTCGTGCCGCGGTCCCAAGACAACCTGGTTGGTCTCGGCGACGATGCGGGTGACGTATATGGGTTCGCCGGTGTTGCCGGGCAGTCCCAGGCGTCGGCGCTGACCCACGGTGAAGTGCTGTATGCCTTCGTGTCTGCCGAGAACGGCGCCGGCCGAGTCCACGAAATCGCCCGGCTTGGATCGAGTGCGGTCGGCGACGAAACGGCGGTAGTCGTTGTCGGGTATGAAGCATATCTCCTGGCTGTCCGGTTTGTCCGCCACGAGCAGCCCTGCGTCGGCGGCGATGCGCCGAATCTCGGACTTCGGATACTCGCCGACGGGCAGCATCAACCGGCCCAGCTCGGATTGCCCCAGCGTGAACAGAACGTACGACTGGTCTTTGCTCTCGTCGACGCCCTTCAGCAGCCTGATGCGGTCGCCGTCGCAGCGGACTCTGGCGTAGTGTCCGGTTGCGATGAAATCGGCGTCGAGGAACATGGAGCGGCGGAGAAGGAAATCGAACTTGATCTTGTCGTTGCAAGCGAGGCAGGGATGGGGAGTTCGGCCCCGGTCGTACTCACGCACAAAGTAGTCCACCACGTGTTCCTGGAACTCGCGCTCGAAGTTCTGGAAGTAGTGCCGAACCCCGAGCATTTGACACACCCGGCGGGCGTCGTCGACGTCCTCGATGCTGCAGCACGTCCGGCCGACTCTGGCGTTGGGTCGTTCCAGCGTCCAAAGTCGCATCGTCACGCCCACCACCTCGTAGCCTTGCTGCTGGAGCAGCAAAGCCGCGACGGAGGAGTCGACGCCTCCGCTCATGGCCACGACAACACGACCCTTGCTCATAGGGGACAGCGTAGCATAGGGGTTGTGGGGTGCTCAACAAAAACGGGTCGATCGAGGGGTGGGTGAGTGGATTCGGCGAGGGATGAACACGTAGACTGGGCATGAA
>DCWO01000077.1:9949-24405 GCA_002328865.1 Dehalococcoidia bacterium UBA2160
CCGCGTCGCTCTTATAATGAAATCATGACTGAACAAGTCGTTCTTCAGCCAGTCGACCAGGCTCACGCTTTGGTCGAGCTGGCCTCGGAAAAGCAGGCGTACGACATCGTCCTGGTCGATGTCCGCGAAGCCACGGATTTCGCGGACTATTTCGTCATCATGACCGCCGAGTCGCCTCGCCAAATGCGAGCGCTTATCGAGGACGTTCAAGACGCCATGCGGGCGGTCGATATCCGCGCGCACCACATGGAAGGCACTCATCTCAGCGGGTGGGTGCTGATCGACTTCGGCGACGTGGTCGTCCACGTGCTCGGCCCCGAAGAGCGCGAGTTCTACGATCTGGAACGAGTCTGGCCCAAGGCCGTCGAGATGGTCAGACTCCAGTAGGCTACTCGGCGATCCACGGGTCCGTCGAACGCCGGTAGCCCAGGATGTCGCCGTCCGGGAAGAACAGCGCCAGCTCCCTCTCTGCCGATTCGACTGAGTCCGAACCGTGCACCAGGTTGCGCCCGATGTCCACGCCGAAATCGCCTCTGATGGATCCGGGCGGGGAGTCGACCGGCTTGGTCTCGCCCATCGTTTTCCTAACCAGCGCGACCGCGTCGCCGCCCTCGATGGCCATGGCGACGATGGGCCCCGACGTGATGAAGCTCACGAGCGGCGCGAAGAACGGTTTGCCCTCATGCTCGCCGTAGTGGCGGTGGGCCAGCTCCTCGGAAACCTGCATCAGCTTCATTCCGACGATCTTGAGGCCCCGTCTCTCCAACCGCGAGATGATCTCTCCGATCAACCCTCGCTGCACGGCGTCCGGCTTAAGCAATACCAGTGTTGTTTCCATGTTTTCGGACTCTCCAATAATTATGAATCAAGGTGGCGGGCGTCCCGATTCCGCCGTGAGGTCAGCGCCGGCTCTGTCCCCATCGTCGAGCAGCGGAACTGGCCTGAGAGCTGCGAAGGTACACTGGCTCCAGCGTCGCGGCATCCGCGACGTCGCCAGCCTGGAGGCGCTCGAAACCGAGCCGAGCCACGGCGCTGGCATGCCTCGTGGGCGGTGCGACGTCGGCGATCCGGGCGGCATCTCCGAGCCGTTCGCGAATGGACGACGACATCGTCTGAACGGCCTCGCCGCAGTATATCGCCTCTGGCGCCAGCGCGTCCAAGAACGCGTCGTGCTCGGTCAGCGCGATCTCGCCTGTCGATATCGGTCCGTCGGCAGGGTAGGCGCCGAGGTACAGCCGCGTTCTGCCCGCGCCGATGAGCGCCATGATTTCAAGTCCAAGCCCTCGATGCGGCAGCGCCTCGATCTCCAGCGTGCCGACGGCGACGAGCGGGATGTCTCGCGCGGTGGCCAGAGAGACCGCTGTGCTCATGCCGACCCTGAGAGCGCTGAACCCGCCGGGTCCGACGGCCAAGAAGACCGCTGTAAGGTCTTCGATGTCGATTCCCGCATGCTCGATGATGCGTCGAATCGCGGGAACGAGTTCGACGCTGTGGTTGCGCTCCGACCGCCAGGCGAGCTCGGCAACGGTCTCGCCTTGCCTAGACAGGCCGACGGAGGCGTAACGCGTGGAGGTGTCGATCGAAAGTTCCATGATCCGCTACTTCGACTGCTGTGCCTGGAGGACTCTGGCGATTTCCGCGTACCGATCGGACTCCGAACTCAGCGATATTCGACGTGTGTCCGGGTCGACGACGTCCAGCGTTATCATGGCGTGGTCCTCCGGAAAGTAGCCCGGAGCTTTGTCCGCCCACTCGACGACGCACACGCCGTCGCCATCGAGGTGCTCTTCCAACCCCAGTTCGACGATCTCCTCGTACGAGTCCAACCTGTAGAGGTCCATGTGGTACATCGTCAGCCTGGCGTTGTACTCGTTGACCAGCACGAAGGTTGGGCTGCGGGCGTATTCGTCGGAGCCCAAACCCCAGAGGATGCCCTGCGTCAGCGTTGTCTTGCCCGCGCCAAGATTTCCCACGAGCAGATAGACGTCGCCCGGCATCGCCGACATGCCCAGGAGCCGTCCTATGGCTTGTGTCTCTTCCGGGCTCTGGGCCGTGAGCCCAACGCATACGTAAGACATACTTAACGACGCCTCGCTTGACGTAGTTCGTTGACCAACAGTCGTGTATTATATGTTGCAGGCAATCCGTCCTCAAGGTGAAGCCCGAATTGAAGGCCCTGATCGTCTCCGACGTCCACAGCAATCTTGAAGCATTTCAGAGCGTGATAGCTGATGCTGAGCGACGCGGCGGCTTCGACGAAATATGGTCGCTGGGCGACCTAGTGGGCTATGGCCCCGATCCCGTGGCCGTGATCGAACTGCTGCGTGGATACGCACACAAAGCCGTGGTCGGCAACCATGACCTGGCCGCGATAGGGAAGCTGAGCACCGAGGCGTTCAATCCGCACGCAACTCAAGCCGCCCAGTGGACGGCGGATCAGCTTGCAGAGGAACAGCAGACTTTCCTGCTCAAACAGCCGATGAAGCTCCGGATCGACGAGTTTCTTTTGGTGCACGGCAGCCCGCGAGACCCCGTCTGGGAATACGTTGTCTCGACCAGCGCGGCGGTGGCCAATTTCGCCCACTTCGACACTCAGCGTTGCCTGTTGGGGCACTCTCACATCCCCTTCATCTGCAGACCCAAGGGAGATAGCTCAGCAGAGTTTCACGCCCCGACCCTCGACGAGCAACTTATTCTGCACGAGGACAAGATGATCGTCAACCCGGGCGGCGTAGGGCAGCCAAGGGACGGCGACGCCAGGGCGAGTTACGCCGTCTACGACTCGGACCAAGACTCCGTCACCCACCACCGGGCCGAGTACGACATCCCCGCGACGCAAGACAAGATGCGTGAGCACAAGCTTCCTGAATTCTTGATCGATCGTCTGACGTAC
This sequence comes from Dehalococcoidia bacterium UBA2160, assembly GCA_002328865.1. Lineage (GTDB taxonomy): Bacteria > Chloroflexota > Dehalococcoidia > Lucifugimonadales > UBA1123 > UBA2160. The sequence goes on from DCWO01000077.1 coordinate 12,843, forward strand.
GGGCGGTAGGCCCGCAACCGGATTCAGACTCGCTCGCCTGTCTCTACTCTTCCTCTTCGGCGGGAGTCGCGGGCGCCAACGCGGTCCGGCCGGACGCGCCGGCGCCAGCACGCTTGGGGCGAACTTTTTGTATGCCCGCGTTCAATCTTTTGATCGCCTTGGCTTCGCCCAACCCGACAACTAGGCCCGCAACGCCCATGTGGCTCAGCGCGGTGAGATCGCTTGTGGCGGGAGAGTCGGGGGCCGTCGCGATGAAGGGACCTTCGACCAATCCACGGACCTTCTGCAACTCCATCAAACCCAGGACCGTCACCGGCTTGCCCACGACGTCTGCCAGCAAGAACGCTCCCGACGTGTCGATTCCCGCGATGCCCCTTGCCGTGTCCCGGTCCAGATCCTTGGACACGACGATGAAGCTGCCCAGGTCGTCCATGTCGATTACGGACGAAGACGTGGTCGCCGGATCGTATACGACGAAATCGCAACCCTGTTCATCAAGCGCGTCGATTCCGGCTTCGTCGAAACCCGCCAGACCCGCACCCCAGAGCTTACCTTCAAGAGCCTTTGCCGCTGCGTCCGATAGTGCGGCGCCCTCGGAATCCACCAGGATTGCGGATACGCCGGCCTCGGCGAGTTTTGGCTTCTTGGCCAGGTCCGCGTCAGACACCAGACCGACAAGAACTATGGCCGGCGGCGTATCAGCTCGGCCGGTGACTGCGCCGAACCCCATGGACTGGGGCGAACGTTGGTTCATCCTTCTTAACAGGTCAACCAGCTTGCTCATATAGACCTCATGTGTGGGTGAATTCGTAATACGATGACCTTTGGATTCTAATCCAACGGCGGCGCACCTTCAACCGCGCCTCTTGCCAATGCACGTGTCCGGTATTACCCTGGGACAATGAAGGAGGCGGCTGCAATTGAAGGCTAAACAGATTCAGGGTCGGTCTCTGCTGTACCTCGCGATCGAACCCGATGATTTCTCACCCGACAATCCCCTCCCTTTGATAATCCTGCTGCACGGTTTCGGGGCGAGCATGGCGGACCTGGCTAGTCTTTCGATGGCGTTCAAGAGCGAAGGTTATGTCTTCGTCTTTCCGAATGCACCGATTCCAATCCAGGTGGGGCCTGGCCTGAGCGGTTACGCTTGGACGCCGCCGCGGGAGTCCGGCAGCGACACGGAAGACTCCGAAGAGCGCGCCGAAGAGGCGTTGGACACCCTCTTCGAAGAGGTAATGGAGCGGTACAACGTGGAACCGGGCAACGTGTTGCTTGGCGGTTTCTCGCAGGGCGGCATGATGTCGTATCGTTGCGGTCTGATCCGCCCAGACCTGTTCGCGGGACTTATCATTATGAGTTCCAGGGTGTCTTCGCCCGACGCGATCAGAGACAGGCTGCCCGAGGATAGGAGTCAGCCGATCTTTGTTTCGCACGGAACCTCGGATATGATGATCCCGATTTCGGGCGGGCGCGACTCCCGGGATTTCCTCGAGGCTGAAGGATACACTTTCGAGTATCACGAGTATCCGATGGGCCACGAGATCACCCAGCAGGTTCTGGACGACATGGTGGCGTGGACCAACAACGTCCTGCCGCCCGGAGGTCAGGACTAGCCACATGCCGAAGATCGCGATCATAGGCGCGGGGAGCGTCGTATTCACGCGCCGTCTTCTGGGCGACGTTCTTTCGTTCCCGTCGATTCGAGATTCAGAGATATCGCTCATGGACATCGACGCGGAACGGTTGGAGATGATCTCGGCTCTCGGCGAGCGCATGGCCAAGGACTCGGGAACCGGCGCGCGAATCGAAGCCACGTCCGATCGCGAAAGATCCCTCGAGGGCGCGGACTACGTCATCACCACAATCAGGGTAGGGGATGACGACGCCGTGGACCGGGGCATTCCGCAGCGATACGGGGTCGACCAGGCGGTTGGAGACACCATCGGCCCAGGCGGTGTGATCAAGGCGCTGAGAACCGTTCCCGTGCTGATCGACATATGCAGAGACATGGAACGGCTGTGCCCGGAAGCCTGGTTGCTCAATTACACAAACCCGATGGCCATCGCGTGCTGGGCAATCAGCGACGCGACGTCGATCCAAAATGTAGGCCTTTGCCACAGCGTGCAAAACACGGCACGGCAGTTGTCCGAGTACATCGGAGCGAATCTTTCCGACGTGTCGTTCTGGACGGCCGGCATCAACCACATGGCATGGTACTTGCGATTAGAAAATCAAGGCAGCGACGCTTATCCCGCGTTGCGCGCCGCCATGGACGACCCGCAAATATTCGTCAAGGACCCGGTCAGGTTCGAGGTGATGCGCCACTTCGGTTATTTCGTTTCCGAGTCGACGCGGCACATGTCGGAGTACGTGCCGTACTTCAGGGGCGAACCGGGTCGGATGGAGCGCTTTGGACTGGCCCCGTTCGACGTCGGCGCACGAGCTCAACAACGCCGGGTCGATTCCCACTACCAAGCCATAAGCGACGAACTCGCGTCCGACACACCAATGTCCCCGCAGCGGACGAACGAGTACGCCGCCTACATAATGGACTCGATGGAGACCGGCACGCCGAGGCGCGTGAACGTCAATGTGAGAAACTCGGGGCTGATATCGAACCTTCCCGAAGGATCGTGCGTAGAGGTCCCGTGCATGGTCGATGACCTGGGCGTCCATCCCAGCCACGTGGGCGACCTTCCGGATCAGTGCGCCGGCCTGATCCAGTCCAATATCAACCTCCACAGGCTTACGGTCAAATCGATAATGGAGGGCGACCGGGAAGCCGCCATCCACGCGGCGATGCTCGACCCGCTCACCGCGTCCATCCTGTCGTTGTCGGAGATACGCGCGATGATGGGCGAGATGTTCGATGCCCAACCCGAGTATTTCGCATCTTGACGTCTTATCCTGCGGCGCTCGCCGACGGTCGACCGCGAGGAGTGGGAACTGTCCATTTCACCGGAAACTGGTGCGTTCCGCAGCAAATTGAGGCGAAGCAAAGCTGCGGCGCACACTAATAGATATTGATGCCAAGGAGGCAGGAATGACGAGAATCCGGACGAACAACATCCTGGCGAAAAACCGACAAGGCAAGAAAGGCCTCGGATTGGGATTGGTCTTTCCATGCGCCGAAGCGATCGAGCTTGTGGGGATGATGGGAGGTTTCGATCACGTCAATCTGGACGGCGAGCACGGGCTCTTCTCGCCCGAGAGCATCGACGCGATGGTGCGGGTCGCCAACGGATACGGACTCACCGTCACCGCCAGAGTGCCCACCCTGACGGACTCGACGATCAACCAGTTCCTCGACAGGGGCGTGATGGGCGTTCTGGGACCCCACGTCGACACCGCTGAGCAGGCGAAGCAACTCGTCGACTCTTGCCGGTTCGTACCCGAAGGCGACCGCTCATGGGGCGGCGGCGCCGGGACGTTCTACAACGACGGCGGCCTGCTGGATCAACCCGGCTCGCAGAGAACCGAGTGGATGGTCGAGACCAACAAAGAGATGCTCGTCATGGCTCAGCTCGAGACGGCGACGGCGTTCGAGAACCTGGACGCTATCCTCGCAGTAGATGGCATCGACGCGTTCGCATGGGGCTCCAACGACCTCGCCCAGTCCATGGGACTGCCCGGACAACCGGACCATCCCGACGTCAAGGCAGCCGAAGCCTCGGTGGCCGATCGGATTCACGCCGCCGGACGGAAGATGTCGTACGACCTGATGTCGACAATCGGCCTTCCGAACTTGATCTTGGATGGCGCCCGCGGGTTTCTGGAGGCGCAGAGTTAGTGTCCTGTCTCCGAAGTTCACTCAACAATTGTGGGCGTTCGGCGGCCCTTCGACAAGCTCAGCGCGAACGGAAGAGAGTTCAATCCGTTCGTGGTGAGTCCCGATGCCATCGGGATTATGTCCGCACTGCGAACAATGCATATGGCAGCAACGGCGCTCCAAATGCCGCCATTCTGAAGGCCGCAGCCGAAGAATCTAGGGCCCCGCAGGCGAATACGTGTCGCGTCAGGCCAGATCCTTCGCTGCGGCTCAGGCCGGCGATGGGGAGCCGTTGCTTGGAATTCCCGACACATCAGGATCCCGGCCTTGTCGGGAACCGTCGAATCACAAACCCACAAACGCGTGGTGTGAGTGTACAAACAGTGGGTCGGTTGGATCCGACAATTATCAGCGACGACGATGAATAGGGGGAAACCATGGCTACGATGACCGCCGCGTTTTTCGACGGTGCAGGCAAGATGGAGCTTAAGGAGCATCCGCGCCCTACCGCGGGACCGGGTGACGCAGTCATTCGGGTGCGGGCCACCGGCATATGCGGCTCAGACCTTCAGATGAATGTCGACAAAGACGCCCCTGACCTCGACCCCGCCGGCCACGAAGTCGCGGGAGAGGTGGTCGAGGTCGGCGACGGCGTCGACTCGGCGATGATCGGGACACGTGTCGCGGTCGAGATCATCGGCCACGGGCGGGCTTGCACCACATGCTGGTACTGCCGTCAAGGTCAGTTCATACAGTGCCAGAATAAGTCGGGGGCAACCGGCGGCGGTTTCGCCGAGTACATGATGCGCAAGGCGGGCGGCTGCTACGACATCCCTGACAGCCTCTCCTGGGGCGAGGCCGCGCTTGTCGAGCCGCTTGCGGTGTCCATTCACGGCGTTCGCCGGGGCAATCTCCAGGGCGGCGAAGTTGTCGCGGTTCTGGGATCTGGCAACATTGGCCTGACAGCGATCGCGGCGGCGCGTGCTATGGGCGCCGGCAAGATCATCGCGACGGCGAGGTACGAGCAGCAGGCGGCGATGGCGAAACGCCTCGGCGCCGACGAAGCTCTGCCGGACACCGGGCCGGACTTCTGGAACGCCATCGCCGATTGCACCGACGGCAGGGGCGCCGACATGACCATCGAGACCGTCGGCGGGCATCAGAGCGCCTCCGCGACTCAAGCGGTGGAAGTCACGCGCCGGCAAGGACGATTCGTCATCATCGGCGGGTTCCGTCGCCCGTTCGAGTTCGATTTTTTGACCCCGATGCTCAAAGAGCACTCGATTGTCTTCAGCTCCTGCTACAACGTGATAGACGGCAGGCACGATTACGAGCTGGCCGTCGATTTCATCGAGTCGGGCCGGACCCGGCTGGAGGAGATGATCACACACACCTACCCGTTGGCTGAAATCCAGCAAGGTTTCGAAACCGCCTATGACAAGAACTCAGGATCGGTGAAGGTGCAGATACTCCAAGACTAAACCAAGCGCAGTCCAGGGCCGAAATGACGAACGGTTTTCATAACACCGTCCGCGTTTGCACCGGAATTTGCTTTTCAGCGACGCATCGATGTGTTTATAATGGCACTAAGAGACTAGGGTGGTGGATGTTGACAGCTTTTGGAATGGGTCTCTTGGAAGGAGGCAGTGCATTGGATAGTAGTAGTAAGAGGTGGGCCTGGTAGGTGTTCCCAGGAACGCCTCTGAATAGGTTGGGCCTCGTCTTCGGACGAGGCCCTTTTTTTGTCCGGGCGGCGCCTGGTCAGCGCCTTCACCTCGGTTCGTCCCGCGCCGCCGTACGCCGGAAACCTGCGGCGCTTCAACGACGCTAACGGAGATAGTACGCTTCGGGGTCCGGCTTCACGGACCGGAGCATCCAGAGAGGCCGGCGAAGGTTGTCGGGTCCGGGTCCGGGCCGGGTCGTGTTCAACCACTCTCGGTACACGTTCATCGACGCGTCGGTGTCCGCGAATACATCCCCGTACATGTCATCCGGCCCCGCCTTTTCGATGCGAACCCTCTGATGCCAGCAGTGCATCCCGCTGACTGGGTCTGGGTGCACTGGAAACGCGAAGTTCTGATGGACTCCCCCTTCTCGCCAATACACGCGGCTGCTGTCCGGGTCGCGGCTGTCGAACGGCTGAACGCCGCCAACCTGACGCATCCGCCACTTGCCCGGTGATGTTTCGTTCAGGGTGACCCGGGAGGTCGACCACCCCTGGCCGCCTGAATCCTTCTCCATCCTCCACCTGCCCATGTGATGGGAGCACGCCACGACGCCGGGCTTGATTCCCTCGGTCACCCAAAGCCGGTTGACGAAATATCCAATGTCTGTGTGCAGCTTGACGAGATCACCGGTGTCCGAGCCGAGCTTTCTGGCGTCGATCGGGTTCATCCAGACGGGGTTGTTGTGCGCGATCTCGTAGAGCCACTTCGCGTTGCCCGACCGGGTATGGATGAGCGTCGGAACCCGGAACGTGGGTATCAGGGCGAATTCGCCATCCTCCGGTTTCAGTTCGTCAACGTGCACATGGCTCTTGACATACACGGGGAGGGTGTACTCGGGCCAGCCCCACTCCTTCATCGTGGCTGAGTAGAACTCCAATTTGCGGGAAGGCGTGGAGAACCCTGCAACGCACTTGCCTTCGATCTGAACGCCGACAGGTTGGCCATCCGCGTTTCGGATGACGTTCGTGACGGGATCTATGCCGCCGCCGTCGAATTCCTCGTTGGACAGCTCGCTCTCATGAAGGCCGTACCGTTCACCGGCGATCTCGAACGCGCCGTACCTTCTCATGTACTGGATTGGCGACAACCCCTGCGAGGCCGCTTCCTCCTTCAGCCCCGGCACGTTGTGCTCGAACATCCAGGAGTAGTACTCGTCGACGGTCAGCTTCTCGCCAGGCGTCTCTGGCGATTCAAAATACTTGCGGATGCCCATCGTCCCATCGGGATCGATTCTCCACGACAGGTTGATCCAGAACTCGTCCTCTTCCCAGACCTCGCCTGGATTGGCCTCGTGAGTATGCTCAAAACTCTCGCCAAGTCGCTCCCTGGCGACTTTCAGGACGGGTTGACGGAAACCGATCCAGCGCCCCGCATGAGTCTCCTGGCTCTGGAGGTCGTGCCTTTCCGGCGAGAGGCCCATCGGGAGCACGTAGTCGGCGAACGCCGCAGTCTCATTCCACGTCGGGGTCATGGTGACGTGGAGGCCGACCTTGGACTCGTCACGCAGGACCTCGATCCAGCTTGCTCCGTCAGGGTTGGTCCACACCGGGTTGTACACCCTGGTGATGTAAACGTCCAGCCTTCCTCTTTCGTCTTTCAGGAAGTGCGGAAGCAGGAAACTCATCTCGTGGTGAGTCAGTGGGTACTCGAGTGGGAAGAGAAGCTCGTTCCACACCTTCTGCGGCGGGGGTTTCAGGAATGGCTCCGGAGCAAACTTGTCCCAGACGTTGGGGCAAACCCCTCCCGGCGTGCCCACGCTGCCGGTCAGCACGTTGAGGAGTTGCAGCGTACGGGCCACCTGCCAGCCGCCCAGGTTGCCGGAGGCGGTGTTGCGCCACACGTGCGCGGAGAACGCTGATCCTGCATCCGCGATCTCGTGCGCCACGTCGACGATGACCTTTGCCGGAACGCCGCTCTCAGATTCGGCGTACTCCAGCGTGAACTCAGCATACACGGTCTTCAGGTTGTCCACGAAGTTGGGGAACGTTGCCTCAACCCCGTCGACCTCGGCTCGCATGTACTCTTCCCAGTTGAGCCAGCGGCGAACGAAGTCCTTGTCGAACAGGTCCTCTTGGATGAGGATATTGGCCATAGCCAACAGTATTGCACCCTCGGCGCCCGGCCATGGCGACATCCAGTAGTCGGCCATCGAAGCCGTGTTCGAAAGGCGGGTGTCCATGACGGCGATTTTGGCGCCGCTCATCCTGCTTTCGGTGATGCGCTGGGCATGAGGATTGAAATAGTGACCCGATTCCAGGTGGGAGCTCAGCAGCAGCGTGAACTTGGCCTTGGCGTAATCGGGAGACGGCCGGTCGGCGCCTTGCCACAACTCGTAGCCAAGCCTTGCAGCCCCAGAGCAGACGTTGGTGTGGCTATTGTGGCCGTCGATTCCCCACGCTTGGAGCACCCGGTCCATGTAGCCGTCGTGCCCCGGCCTGCCGACGTGGTACATGACCTCGTGGCCTCGGTCTTCTGCAAGAGCCTTTCTGATCCTGCCCCCCACGGCATCCAACACCTCATCCCACGTCGTGCGTTCCCATTTGCCCTCGCCTCGCTTGCCTGCTCTCTTGAGCGGATAGAGGATCCGTTCCGAGTCGTTGATCTGAGTGATCGTGGCGGGGCCTTTCGCGCAAGTCCTGCCGCGACTGCCGGGATGCATCGGATTCCCCTCGAACCGCTGGACCTCGAGAGTCTCTCTGTCAACGTACGCGAGCAGGCCGCAGGCGGCCTCGCAATTGAAGCACAAGGTCGGGATGATCGTGTAGGTTCGTTTCACTTTCTTGGGCCAGGCGGCGGAGTCGTACTCGACCCAGTCATCCCATTGCTCGGGCGGAGGAGCGCTCAACATTCCCATCGACGCCGCGCGTTCGTCCGATTCGCTGCCGCTCGTGGCGGGAGAAGCAGTCTGTGTCCCGACGCGTGCCGTGTCCTCCGTCGTGCTCGGCCCTGTGATAGCTGAACCGACCTCTGGTTTCTCAATCAATGCGCGTGAGCCTTTCTAGGAAAGAGGTACGGATTGGCCCGCCTCCAGCCAAATGTTCTCGTATATGAACAATCCAACGAGAGCGAGCGCGGCTGCCGCGGCCCACAGCCCGTTCATGTTTGACTCGACGTTCAGGTGCAGGACCAACAACGCGATTGGCGCTATGACGCCGCCGGCAATGGCGCCCACCCAGAAAAGGTATCGGCGCGAACCGGACACCATGTGGCGGGCTGCTTTTGCGGCGTCGCTGCCGTGGCGGGCGAGGAAGGCCTCGCTCAAGACAAAGACGCCGTGGACAGACACGACACCCGCAAGGATTTTCACGAGGAGGTCCGTGTCCTCCTGGCCGGAGCCAATTGCGAGGCCAGCGAGAAGCAGCGCCGACGTGCCGGCGAGCACCGCTTGGACCAAAAGATGCGGAAACACCAGGGCGCCGAGCCAAAGGTCGCGCGCCTTGGCCTGGCCGAAGAGCAAGGCCGAGTACCCTGCGGCCATCGCGCCGGTCGCGGCCACCGCCCAGGATACAGCCCTCATGGCTATCAATGAATCGGATAACCCAAGAACCAACCACACAACGCAAAAAGCTCCGAACGTCATCAATACGTAACTGCCTTTGACCAGCCACGAAGAGAAGTTCGGTTTCAAAAGGATGGCCATGAAACGCTCGGGCCTTCCGAGATGCGATATCAGGAGCGTGCCGGTGAACGCCATGAACAAAAGTCCGACGGCGGATGCAGCGGAACCGAACAGGTCGAGGTCCTCGGAGAAGCCAAGACCCAAGATGATTGCCGCCGCCATCATGGCCCCGGCAGCGACAGACTTCGTCCACAGAAGCGCGGACACCGTGACGCCCCAGTGCGTTTGGTGAGGGACATCGTAGACAGTCAGAGGCGCGCCTCCGTTGGCGCCGTTCAAGCTGGACGTCATGGCCGGGAGGACGCCGTCCGGTCGCAGATCGGCCCAGAGGTAGCTTCCGGATTGCCGCGTCATGCCGGGATTTAGCGTCGAGTCGTCCGCGCCGACGTAAAACACCTGTGGCCCAGTGCCTTTGTCCGGCTTGCGCACCATCGTCGACTCGCGTGCCACGAGTTGGGCTACGTCGCTTGCGGGATCGTCCATGTCTCCGGACGTGACGGCCTGCACCGGGCAAGTGGTTTGACAGGACGGCAACATGCTGTTTTCCAGGCGTGGCGCGCAGAAATTGCACTTGGCGGCTGTGTTCAGGTTGTTGCCGTCCGCGTACAAGGCATCATATGGACACGCTTGCATGCAAGCCCGGCAGCCGACGCAACGGTCTCTGTCGAAGTCCACGATCCCGTCGTCGCGTTTGAAGAGTGCGCTCGTAGGGCAGATGGCGACGCACGGCGGGTTATCGCAGTGGTTGCATCGCAACACGGCGAAATGGCGTCGGGCGTTCGGAAACTCCCCCTTCTCGACGTACTTGACCCAGGTGCGGAACGATCCCACGGGCACGTTATTCTCCGCCTTGCACGCGACGGTGCAGGCATGGCACCCGATACACTTGCGCTGGTCCAAGACGAAACCGTATCTCGTCATTGGCGTCCTGCTTGGCGCTGTTGCTCACACATCGATTCGTTCTCTCTTTACGAATTGTGACGCGCCGATCTTCAAACGACCCAAGGCACGCCCAACAAAAAAAGAGAGCTACGGGATTACCGTAGCTCTCTCAAACATTGCCTCGCGTCGAACAACATGCACAACAACATGTACACGTGCACAAGCTCAGGGCGCCTGCCGAATGGTCGCTAAATGTCCCGCCGCGAATGTCTATGGCGGGCATTGGTGACATCTCCAACAAGACCTCCAACCGGAAGACTGGCGCCAGCGATCTTCTTTTTGATCGCTGGCGGCGAGTGTACCAATGGGTCATATTGTCGTCAAGGCCAAATCTCGACCGACTCGCCCTTATCTACACATTGAAAACTGAACCAGGGCTGGATAGGTCTCCGGAAACTCCCGGATCGTGCCGACCTCGGTCGCCGTCTCGAGCATGTCCAGCGCCGCTTTGACGACGCTGGTTTGTCTCGCGACGTCGCCGGGCGCCCCGATCGTCCGCCCCAGCATATGTTTGGTGATCAACGTGCGCGCGGGCTTGATTCGCTGGGCTTGATGGCGAAATGCTCGGATGTATGCGCATACCGTCGGGATGCCGGCCTCTTCAATTACCCGAGAAGCGTGTCCGACGGACACATGGCAGACCGGTCATGCCGCTGCCAGAAGCACGGCGTCCACTTGCATCGACTTGAGTTTCTCGGCCCATTCGGGAGCGGTTTCGGCCAGCAGGCGCTTCTGCGACGTTGCGCCGATGAACGAGTGGTTCTCGTCCGCGATCTCGCCGATCACGCCTTCATCGCGCAGCTCGGTCAGGCGGTCGATTGGGAACACGACGTTTCGGTCGCGCACCGTTCCGCGGATGTCGTACCCAGGGTGTCGGACGGAGATCCGGTCGCGTGGCGTGTCGAGCGGAATTGTCGCCACCACGGCGGGACCTCGCAGGAACTCTCCGATGCGCGGGATGGCTTCCTCCTGGTCCGGAGCGTCCGGCCGAGCGGGTCATTGCCCGTGACGAACAGGCCGCCCGCGGAGATCAGCGCCAGCTTGGACTCGGACAGCGGCTTGGCAACCGGCGTCCAGGGAGCGTTGTCGTACTCGAACCCCTGGTTCGGCCGGTCGCCGGGATCGTAGCCGTAGACCTGCGACTCGTACAGATGTCGAATGACCTCGTCAAAGTTGCCCGTGTCGTGGGCGTCGCCGAGGCGCACCAGCAGTTGCTGGAAGAAATTCGCTGCCTCTTCATCCGAAGTGCTGCCTCCACCCATCCACTTAAACAGCAGATCGGTTCGCGACCCGTAGTTGAATGACTTCCTGAAATCTTCAAATGTCTCCGGCTGCTGATCCGCCAATTCCTCTCTCCTCCCGTCATTGTTGCTTTGGTGTCACTGCATCGAGCACGGCTGTTGTCGAGCGGGGCCTGTGGTTCGACAAGCTCACCACGAACGGGCGTTATGGGTCGCACATGAGAACGCCAATCACCACCCCGCCGTTCGTCCTGAGCAACGTTAT
>DCWO01000109.1:0-2854 GCA_002328865.1 Dehalococcoidia bacterium UBA2160
TCGATAAACTCACAAGCTCTCAGGGCAGGCTCTGAGCTTGTCGAAGGGTTGCCGGCCACCCTCCGAATGATGAACGAACCTCTGACTTCGGGCATTAGAACGGCGACGGCATCATGCCAACTGGCACTTCAATTAGGGTCGGGGCTTCGATTGTCAGCGATTCGGACAGCGCTGCTTCGAGCTCTGCGGCGCCATTGGCCAGGACTCCTCGCGCGCCATACGCCTCCGCCAGCTTCACGAAATCAGGATTGTGAACCTCGGCGCCGATGGTCCGTCCGTCGAACCTGTTGACCTGATCTCGGAGCACATTCCCAAACGCGTTGTCGTTGAATACAACGACGACGGCGTTTATCTTATGCTTCACGGCGGTTGCCAGCTCCTGCGAGTTGAACAGGAAGCCGCCGTCGCCGGACACCGCCACCACCGCCTTGTCGGGCTTCGCGACCTTCGCGCCCAATGCGACGGGGTAGGCGAATCCCAGGTTGCCGAAATAGGACGAGGTCAGGTACGTCCGTGGTTCGTAAACGGGGAAGTTCGAGCGACTATAGTACCCGATTTGAGTCATGCCTGCCACGATGATCCCGTCGTCGGGCATCGCGTTGCGAATCGCCTGAGTGTAGCCGTGTTGCGGCTCGACGCGAAAATCGGGGCTGGCGCGCTCCGCCTTCATTTCCTCCATCTCCGCTTGCCGGTTCTGGCGCGGAGCCCCGCTGGCCGAGAGCAACTTCTGCAGCTCCTCGAGCGTTCGCCGCGCGTCGCCGTGCAGTCCGAACGTATCGTCGTAGTTGCGCCCCAACTCTTCTTCGTCGATGTCGATCTGGACAACCTTCTGGCTCAGCACGTTGGGGTTGGCGAGCCTCGTTCCCACCGCCAACACCAGGTCGTGCTTGCGCATGCGGTCCATCCACGGGTCGTTCCGGAATCGGAATCCGCCCATGGACAGGTAATGCCGGTCTGAGATGGCGCCTTTGCCCTCCGCGGTTGTCATAACCGGCGCTTGCAGGAATTCTGCGATCTCCACCAACGCTTCACCCGCGTCCGAGGCAACGGCGCCTCCGCCAATGTAGATCAGGGGATTCGACGCCTCGCCAATCATCTTGGCGGCTTCGCGCAGCCTGGCGCCATTCGCCGCCGGTCGTTCGAAGATGCCTGGCTCCAGCAGTTCGATGTCGGCCTCGTCGGCGAGGGTTTCGGGCGGTATCTCGATCTCGACGGGCCGGGGCCTGCCGGTCTTGAGTTGATGCATGGCTTCGTGCACGGCGGATGGGATCTCGGCCGGGTCCAGAATCCGGTGAGCCCACTTGGTCACCGGCCGGATGGTGTCCAACTGGTCGTTGATCTCATGCAGGACGCCCCGGTCGACCCCGATCATGTCCCGCTCCACCTGTCCCGCGACAACGAACACGGGCGACGATGCAGCGTACGCCGTGCCGATCGCGGCGCTGGCGTTCTGAAGCCCGGGACCCGGCACCACGAGCGCGGTTCCGATGCCGCCGGAAGCCCTGGCGTATCCGTCGGCCATGTAAGCGGTGGCCTGCTCGTGTCGAGTGTTGATGAACCGAATGCCTGTCTCGTCGTACAGACCGTCCATCAGGTGGTAAAGCTGGACGCCCGGCAGACCGAATATCACACGAACGCCTTCTCGATACAGAGACTTGGCCAGCGCCTGTCCCCCCGTCATCTTTGCCATGGAGATTCGACTCCTCGTTCTTTGCTAATCGACGTACAATCCGTTATTTCAGCGTCACGAAAATCAACCATCCCGCGCGGCCGCGTGACAGAGCCTGAGGTGTCGCGCAGCCAAAGCTTGTGCGATGAGATCGGATGGGAAGCGGTGGCTCAACTCCGGTTTCGCTGCGATTCGTAATCCTCGGTGGCGCGGGTCATCGCCTTCTGGCGCATGGCGTCGAGCTCCTCGCGGATGGAAGCAGACCTGCGCTGCGAGTCCTCCAAGCTGGCAATAGACCCCTGGAACTGCGGCATCACGTATCGGGCGATCAATTCGTAGCTGTGCATGACCTGCTCACGGGTCCCCCACTCGGTGGCTTGGACCAGCAACCCGCCGAATCCTCCGGTGCTTTCCTCGAGGCGATGCATGTATTCGATCAGGTCGTCGGGCGAGCCGACGCACCACGCGCCACGCTCCATCATGACGTCGATCATCTGGTCCTGAGGACCGTCGAATGCCGGGGGATGGCCCAACGTTTGCTCGAAATACTCCCGCTGGTACCGTCCTGCGCGCACCCGAGCCTGTTCGATGGCCTCTTTCCGGGTCTCGGCGATGTGGGCGTGAATCACCAACCGCCATTCAGAGCGGTCAACGGTATTCCCGTATTGCTCGGCGGTCTCCTCGGCGATCTTCCAGAAGTCTCTGAGGTCTCGGGCGTAGCTGCCGCCTCGTACGACGCTGACCGAGAGCACCCCAAGGCCGTGCTTGCCGGCCAGCACCATTCCGGATGGCGATTGGGCGGCGGCAGTCACTATGGGGAAATGGGGTTTGGTGTACGGCCGAAGGTGGAGCGTGGCCTCACGAAGCGTGAACCAATCGGCCTCGTATGTAATCGGCTCGGTTTCGGTCAATAGCCGCCGAATGACGCCCAACGATTCGTCCAACCGTTCCCGCTGCGTCACTGGTTCGATGCCGAGCATGTAGGCGTCGGAGACCAGCGCTCCCGGGCCGACTCCCAACATCACTCTGCCCCGGGTCATGTGGTCGAGCTGCACCATGCGATTGGCAACCATCAGGGGATGGTGATAGGGAAGGCTGATGACGCCCGTTCCGAGCTTGATGTTGCGGGTGCGTTCCGCCGCGGCGGCGATGAACACTTCGGGCGATGCGATGGTCTCCCAGCCG
>DCWO01000109.1:3239-13307 GCA_002328865.1 Dehalococcoidia bacterium UBA2160
GAATAGTCTCAAGGTCCCGATCCAGCGACAGGGTAGGGTTCTCTCCCAAGAGATGAAAGGGCGCCAGGAAGATTCCGAACTTCATCCGATCAGTGACCGACACCGCCACACCCCAATCTCGCCGCTCCCGCAGGCGCCAACCCTAAATCAAAAATGAAACCGGCCTTGCGGCCAGTCACCACGGGATTCTAGCACGGGGGAGGCCGTCGGGCAATCAGCAACCGGTCGTTTCAGTTGGAAGGCGCTAGATTCACCAACTCCCTCGCGAACACCGCAAGGTTCTTCATTGCGCCGGGCAGGTTCTCGTAGAAGTCGGTGTTGGAGGTTTCATCGGCCAGATCGCTGATGCCTCGGATTTCGACGAATGGCACGCCAGAGAACTCGCACGCGCGAGCTCCGCCGGCGCCTTCCCATGCGACCGCCAATGCTCCGGTCAACTCAACCACTTCGTTGGCGCGTGTTTCGCTCATGATGCCTTCGTCACCCGACGCCACGGGGCCGAAATGGACGTTGAAGGGCAATTGGGCGAGCGACTCCGACGACCGCCACGAGCTCAGGAGGCCGGCGTCTCCCTCGAAGCGGGGAGGTGGGTTCGGTGAGAGCATCCGATTGAAATCGTGCTCAACCGTCTCTGTCGCGACCACGACGTCGCCGACCGACAGGTCCGCCGCAAGCGCACCCGACGTGCCGATGCAGAGCACGGCCGATACGGTCGCGATGTTGTCGATCATGTGCTGGGTTTGGATGCCGAATTGGGCCTTCCCGAGGCCTCCCTTGGCAACGGTGAGCCTGCCATCCAGGTAGACGCTGGCCTCCAGCCGTCCGAGGGGCGCCTCTCGGCCATCGATGCCCATGGCGGCCAGGGATTCGATGAACGAGTCCAACTCCAATTGGGTTGGCACAATCGCCAGAATCGTCAATGGACATCCTCCACTCGCTAACCGATGGCGTCGGCCACACCATGTACTTGGACTTGCATGAAGACAGCGCAGTCCTTCACGCGCGCGTTGTCGGCCTGTTCGCCATGTGCGATACTGCCCCGGACGGCCCCGATTGCAGCGGTTCGCAACAGAAATCCTACCTCATTTCGTCCGTGAACGTTAATCTCGCCGGTCCATGGAGAAGCCCGTGAAACGAATCGTCCGCGTTGGCGCGCCGGTGGCGGTGCTGACGCTCGTGGTGATGTATTTGGGAATCTCCTACCTGATCGCGTCGGGAGTCACCAAGGCTGAACGCAACGAACAGGAGGACAGCCTCGGCGCGTACGGAGTCGAATTCGAGACGATTGAGTTCGAGTCGAGACGGGGCGACGTGACGCTCGACGGCTGGTACGTCCCGCCGGTTTCCCAGCACTCGGTGATCATATACGTCCACGGCATCGGATCGGTAAGGACCGGCGACGGCCTCACCGACCTTGCGGCGAGACTGCACCAACGTGGATTCGGCGCGCTGATGTTCGACCTGCGAGCTCACGGCAGTTCCGGGGGCGACAAGATCTCCGGCGGGTACCACGAGAGATTCGACGTTCTGGGCGGTTACGATTACCTGTTGGCGCGCGGCGTTGAGCCCGACGACATCGGTGTGCTCGGCATGTCGATGGGCGCGGGAACGGCGGCGTTGGCAGCCGCGGAGGAGCCGGGGATCGAGGCTCTGATCTTGGACAGCCCGTACGCCAAGGCCTCGGAACTGATAGCCCAGGAGACCGCCCGCAAGACGCCTTTTCCAGAGTGGTTCGTGCCGTTGTTCGAGCCCGGCGTCGACGTGTTGGCCGATTTGCTCTTCGACATCGACATCGAAGCCCTGGCGCCCGAGGCCGCCGTCGCCAACCTTGGGTACCCGCTCATGGTGATCTACGGAACCGACGATACGAGGATTCCGACGGATCACAGCCAGCGTGTGTACGACGCGGCTCCCGCGGGCAGCACCGTCTGGGTGGTCGAGGGCGTCGAGCACACCGACGCGTTCGTCGAAAAGCCTGATGAGTACTCCAGCCGTGTGGCCGAATACTTCCTCGAGAGGCTAGGCGCCGAGTAGTTCGCGAATCTTGCCCAACGCCTCATCCGGCGCCACGGTAACGGCGTCGTCGCTAGAACGCAGCTTGATCTCAACAACGTCCTGCTTCAGGTTTCGGGGCGAAACGACCACCCTGATCGGGAGTCCCAAAAGGTCGGCGTCGTTGAACTTCACGCCGGCGGTGTCCGTTCTGTCGTCGAAAAGCGTTTCGAATCCGGCTTCGCCGAGTTGGGCGTAGAGCGCCTCGGCGGCCTTGGCCACGTCTTCGTTGTCGGCGTTCAGCGCCAGGAGATGCACGTCAAACGGGGCGATTGGACCGGGGAAGATCATGCCTCGATCGTCGTGGTGCTGTTCGATGGCGGCGGCCAGCAACCTGCCGACACCGATTCCGTAGCATCCCATGGAGATGGGGTGACGGTCGCCGTTCTGGTCGGGAAAGGTGGCGTCGAACACCTCGCTGTAGAGAATGCCGAGTTTGAACACGTGTCCAACCTCGATGCCGCGCCGTGTCTCGACCGGGGTCGCGCAGTCGATGCATGCGTCACCCTCGGCCGCCAAAGCGATGTCGGTGAGGATGTCCGCCGTGAAGTCTCTCGGGTAGTTGACGTTCTTCAGGTGGTGGCCTTCCTTGTTCGCCCCGACGACGAAGTTGGCGCCCAGTTCGACGGAGTCGTCCGCGACGACGTGCACGCCGTCCAGCCCAACGGGCGACGCGGACCCGGCCACGATGCCTGCTTCTTTGACCTCGCCAGGGCTGGCCAGGCGCAGATCCGTGGCATCGAGAGCGTTGTGCAGCTTGATCTCGTTCACTTCCAGGTCGCCCCTGATCACGATGACGCTCAGACGCCCATCGGCCATATAGAAGACTGCCTTGAGAGTCTTGGCGCTTGGGATGTCGAGGAACTCCGAAAGCTCCTCGATTGTTCCGACACCAGGGGTTGCGACCTCTTCGGTTGACGCCGGCTCTTCGGCAGGCAGAGGGCTCTTGCGCACGGCTGCCTTCTCGGCGTTGGCTGCATAGCCGCACGAAGGGCACAGCACGATGGTGTCCTCCCCGGAGTCGGCGAGCAGTATGAACTCGTGCGAGTCCTTGCCGCCGATGGCGCCGCTGTCGGCTTGGACCATGATCGCGTCGAGGCCGCAACGGGCGTAGATGTTCTTGTACGCCTGGACCATCGCCTGGTAGCTCGCGTCGAATGCTACGTCGTCTGCATCGAAGCTGTAGGCGTCCTTCATGTCGAACTCGCGGACCCGGATCAACCCTCCGCGGGGACGCGGTTCGTCACGGAATTTGGTTTGGATCTGGTACAGAATCAGCGGCAAGTCACGATAGCTGAGCACGTTGGCCTTCACGATGTTGGTGAGCAACTCTTCGTGCGTCGGGGCAAGCAGCATCTGCCGATCGCGTCGGTCTTGCAGTCTGAACGCGTCGGGTCCATACGCCGCGTCGCGACCGGATTGCTGCCAGATCTCACGAGGTTGAAGCGCGGGCATCCGAAGCTCCTGGCCTCCCGCGGCGTCCATCTCCTCGCGGATGATGCGTTCGATCTTACGGAGCGACCGCCACGCCATCGGCAGGTACGCGTAGATCCCGGCCGAAGCCTGGTAGATCATGCCCGCCTTGAGCATCAGCTTGTGGCTGGGAAGCTCGGCCTCGGCGGGGTCGTCTCGTTGGGTCTTACCGAACATTTTCGATACGCGCATGTGTCAACTCACGTGGTCTGGGATTGGGGGTCGGCGTCAAGAATAGCACAAGGCTAGCAACTATCGGCGGCGCCTTGCAACAAAGACTGTTATGAGAGATAAGATGTGAAAGAATCAGCTTGCCGGACACCAGTCTACGATGCGAGCAATGCGGGCGTCGTGCCTTCGGTGCGCCTTCGACAGGTCCCGACACGGCCGGGATCCCGATGTGTCGAGACTCAGGCCGAACGGAGAAAGTCGCGTGTTGAACATCCTCACGCGGCGATCAACACGGAGTGATTGCCTTGGGGATTAGGCGTCCATCTCGGCGGTTGCGCGATCCACCTCTTCCATGAGCGCGGTCAGCATCTCGGCCTCGGGTACGATGCGAACCTTTTGGCCCTTGCGGAAGATGATGGCCCGGCCGGCGCCGGCGGCGATGCCTACATCCGCGTCCTTTGCCTCGCCGGGGCCGTTGACCTCGCATCCCATGACCGCGACCTTCACCGGGGTCTTGGTCGACTTCAGCAACTCGTCGACGGCATTAGCCAGCTTGACCACGTCGACGTCCGCACGACCGCAGCTAGGACATGCCACTAGGACGGCGCCTTCTTTCCGGAGCTCCAGCGACTTGAGAATCTCGAATCCCGTGTACACCTCTTCGCGCGGGTCGTCGCTGAGAGACACCCGGATCGTGTCGCCGATGCCGTCGTAGAGCAGTGTCCCGAGGCCGATTGCGCTTCGGATGCTGCCGGATTTCGCGGTGCCGGATTCGGTCACGCCGAGGTGGAACGGGTAGGGGACCATTGTCGCCATTCTTCGGTAGGCTTCGACCGTGGTGTCGATGTCGAAAGCCTTCAGCGAAATCTTGATGAGATCGAAGTCGAGGTTTTCCAGAATGCCGATCTCCCAGAGGCCGGTGGCGACCATATGGTCCACCGCCGAATAGGAGTTGTCATCGGTTTCCGAGACCTTTGGGAGCGCGTTGACGCCGTCGGTGTGACGCGACAGGCCGCGGGTTTTGCCGATTCCGCCGACGGGCGGCAGGCTGCCGAAGTTCACGCCGATGCGGATTGGCACCGCCCTGGATTTGGCCTCGCGTACGACCGTCTCCACTTTGTCGCGGTCTCGGATGTTGCCGGGGTTTAGCCGGAGACAGTCGACGCCGCTTTCAAGCGCCTCGAGGGCGAGTTGGTGGTGAAAGTGAATGTCCGCGACAACCGGGATGCGCACCTGCCGCTTTATCCCGGCCAGCGCCTTGGCCGCTTCCATGTCGGGAACGGCGCAGCGGATGATCTCACAGCCGGCCTCTTCGAGCTCGTGGATCTGTCGCACCGTCGCGGCAACGTCCCGGGTGTCCGTCTTGGTCATGGACTGGACGGAGATCGGAGCGTTTCCGCCGACCTGAACTCCGCCTACTGTCACGGCCTTGGTCACGCGACGCTTTTTCATTCAGCTAATCCTCCCTCGGAAAGAGACTACCTGAAGAAGCTGTCGCCGCTCAAGATGCGCGCGATGTCGAAGTAGCTGATGACCACGATGAACCCGATCATCAACGCAAATCCAACCAGATGGACGAGGCCTTCTTTCTGAGGCGATATGCGCTTCCCGCGCCGCACCCACTCGATGATCACGAACATGAGCCGCCCGCCGTCCAACGCAGGAATCGGCAGGATGTTCATGATCGCCAGGCTGATGCTTATCAGCGCCATCAACTCGAACACCGGAGAGATGCCGGCCTCGGCCACCTCGCCGGTGACCCGGGCTATGCCGATCGGCCCGGTCAATCCCGGATCCGGTCCGCCGGAGAACCAGCGGGCGAATCCGTTCTTGGTGATCTTGAGGATGTCCGACATGCGCCCCAACGCGGCTGGAACAGCATTCCACACCGGCTCTCGGCGCTTGACGATCTTGACATTGGAGGTGCCGACCATGACGCCGACCGATCCCTGCTCCATCGTGTCGCCGATTACGAGTTGCCCGTTGTATCGCCGCGCTTCTCGAATCGAAATCTCAGTGTCGGGGTCCGTGACCGTCTCGACTACAGTGAATTCGGGCGGGTTGAGGCGAGGCACCACTGACACCGTGTCAACGACGGACGAATCGAGCGACATGCTCAACCCGCTGACAATGGACCCTCGTCGAACTGTGAGATCGATCTCGGTGCCCAGGGACGCCATCACCTGCTCGATTACCTCGAGATGGTTGTCGACTGTCTCGCCGTCGACGGATAGGATCGTGTCGCCGGGGCGCAGACCGGCTTCGGCTGCAGGGGAGTTTGGAGCGACGCCACTAATCATAACGGCGCCGACGGCCGTGTCTCGGGGCAGAGCAAACAGGAGGGTGAAGATTACCAGCGGCGTGAGAATGTTCATGAACGAACCCGCCGAAAGAACGATCGCGCGCTTCAGGACGGTCTGACTGGCGAAGCTTCGCTCTTCGGTGGGGTCTTCTTCGCCGACCATGCGTACGAACCCACCCAAAGGCAAGAGGTTGATCGAGTAGAGCGTCTCACCGCGGCGCACGCCAAACAGGCGTGGAGGAAATCCGAAGGCGAACTCTGTGACCTTGATCCCAAACAACTTGGCTGTCAGGAAATGTCCTAGCTCATGCACGAAGATGAGGAATGCCAGAATCGGTACGATCAACAACCATGTTGGAAGACCGAACACGCTATGCCCCCACCAGTGCTGCCACCCGTCCGTTGGCGTCTCTGCAGGCCGTGATGATGTCGTCGAGGTCGGGGTCCGTGACGTTCACGTGCCCGCTGAGTCCATCGCGAATCGCGTCGCCGATTTCCATGAATCCGATCTTGCCGGCGAGAAAGAGTTCCACGGCAGCGTCGTTCGCCCCGCTCAGCGCGGACGGCCACGTCCCGCCTCTCCGAGCGACCTCTATGGCGAGGTCGAAACATGGATAGCGCTCAGACTCCCATCGCTCGAAAGTTAGCGATCCGGTCGCCACGGGATCGAGCCGTTTGATGTTCGGGTTGACATGCCTTTCCGGGTACAACATGGCGTATTGGATCGGCAGGCGCATGTCGGGAGGGCTGAGTTGAGCCTTAACAGAGCCGTCGACGAACTCCACCATCGAGTGGATGACGCTCTGCGGGTGGACCACGACGTCGATGTCATCCCAGTCAACTCCGAAGAGCCACCGAGCCTCTATCACCTCAAACGCCTTGTTCATCATGGTCGCGGAATCTACGGTAATTTTCTGACCCATCTTCCAAGTTGGATGCTGCAACGCCTGTTCAGGCGTCACGGAGGCAAGACGATCGATCGGGGTGTTCCGAAAAGCGCCGCCTGACGCGGTTATGATCAACTTCGAGACTGCGGTGTCTTCACCTCGAAGGCACTGCCAGATTGCATTGGGCTCGCTGTCCATTGGTAGGAGCGAAACCCCGTTGGCCTTCGCCCGCCCTGACACGAGCTCGCCTGCCATCACGACCGTCTCTTTGTTCGCGAGCGCGATCGATTTTCCGCAGTCGATAGCCGCCAGTGTTGGAGCCAGCGCGACATCGCCGATAGTTGCGGTTACGACGATGTCCACGTCCGCGTGGGACACCATGCTGTCGAGATCGCTCTCCTGGCAACCGTTGTGCGACAGCGACGCCATCTCCGACGGTGACCCGTTGCACGAAAAGAACCTGGGCGAGAACTCGTCGATCTGTTTTTTGAGGAGTTCAACGTTTCGATTGCACGCAAGACCAACGACATCCAACGCGTCAGGAAAAGAACGAACAACATCCAGGGTTTGAGTCCCGACGGAGCCTGTCGAGCCCAGCAAAGCCAGCGTTCTTAGCTTAGCGCTCATGATACAAAATGATACACGACCACTAGGTTCCATACAATTGAGTCAAGCCTGTCCCACGTGCCGCCGTGGCCCGGAACGATCGACCCGGAGTCCTTCGTGCCGGCCCGCCGTTTCATCTTGGACTCGACGAGATCTCCTGCTTGACCCAGGACTCCGAGCAAGATTCCGAAGCCGACAACCTCAACATATGAGATGTCGATTGACACCAGAGCGACGGCGGCCAGCGCGACGACAACCGCTCCGATCAGCCCGCCGATAGCCCCTTCCCAGGTCTTGCCCGGGCTAATCGCCGGGGCCAACTTGCGACGGCCTAGAACTCTTCCGACGATCAGAGCGCCCGTGTCTGAGGCGAACGTGACCGCCAGCAAAAAGATCAACCAGTCTCGGCCGGAGTCCAACCCGCGCAGCATGGGGCCGTGCAGCAGCGTTCCGCCGACAAATCCGGCGACCGCCAACGTTGATGCGATCCTGCGCAGCAAAGTAGCATCCGGCGCCGCGACCAAAAGCCAAGCCAACGAAACGACAGCAACGACGGTGGCGGCGATGCCCAACACCGTGAATTGAGTGCCCGAGACGGGCGCATAATACGCCCATATGCAGGCGGCGGAGGCCATCAAGGCCGTCGACGGCCCATGCGGTCGGGCGCCCCACCCTGTTGAAACGCGGGACAGCTCGATTGCGGCCACGCCCGCCAGCACAGCGGTTGGCAGGGCAAACCAGAGGCCGCCCGCCCAGAGCGACGCAAGAAGCACGGGGATGATGAATGCGGCGGTCGCGAGACGTAGCGCCATTGATCTTGGACCTACCGCAGCCGAAACGATCTGCCCGAGCGGAGGCTCACCGTCGCTGTTGTTCGACCCGGCCGAACCGCCGTGATCTTTTGCCGTAGGCGTCGAGAGCGCGCTGAACTTCTTCGGCGTCAAAATCGGGCCAGAGCACCTCGGTGGTGTAATACTCCGCGTAGGCCGATTGCCACAGCAGGAAGTTGCTCAGGCGCATCTCTCCCGCCGTGCGGATGATCAGGTCAGGGTCGGGCATATCACGAGTGTACAGGTGCGATGCGAACAGCTCGTCGTCAATCCGGTCGGCGCCGACTCCCGACGCGACGATGCGCTTGACCGCGTCGAGTATCTCGGCCCGCCCGCCATAGTTGAACGCCACGGAAAGCGTCATGCGAGTGTTGTGTTTGGTCAACTCGATGCCATCGCTGATCGCAGTCCCGAGATCGGCGCTCATCCTGTCGAGCGTGCCCAGGTGACGGATTCGGATGCCCTGAGCGTGGAGATCAGCAACCTCGCGACTGATCGTTTCGTGGAGGATGGTGATCAACGCGTTGACTTCCTGGTCCGGACGGTCCCAGTTCTCGGTGGAGAAAGCGAACAGGGTGAGGTACTCCACACCTGATCGGGCGAAAGCCTCGACGACCTGGCGAACGTTCTCGGTGCCCGCCCGGTGCCCATTGCTGCGCGTCTCTCCTCGACTCGTGGCCCACCTGCCGTTGCCGTCCATGATGATGGCGACGTGGGTGGGGGAGGACGCTGTTTCGGATGCCCGCGTGAAGTCTTCATGCCCCGGCTGCTGAGTGGGGGACTCGGGTCGATGCGTCAAACCTCCATGACCTCGGCTTCCTTCTCTTGCTTGAGATCGTCCATCTGGTCGATGAAAGTGTCGGTCACCTGTTGCAGGTCGTTTTGGGCTCGACGAGACTCGTCCTGCGAAAGGTCGCCTTCTTTTTCAAGCCCACGAAATGTCTCCAGGCTTTCTCTGCGGACATTGCGCACCGAGACGTGTCCGTCCTCGACTTTGCGACTGACAAGCCGGACCAGCTCTCGCCTGCGTTCCTCAGTCAACGCAGGAATGTTGATGCGGATCACGTTGCCGTCGTTGTTGGGCACCAGGCCAAGGTCCGATTTCATGATGGACTTTTCGACCTCTTTGAGGCTTTGTTTGTCCCACGGTTGGACCATCAGCGAGCGCGCCTCGGGAACGGAAATCGACGCGAGCTGGTTCAGCGGGGTCGGGACTCCGTAGTAGTCGATCATCAGGCTCTCCACGAGGCCGGGAGAAGCCCTTCCGGTCCGGATTACCGCCAGCTCACGCTTGAGGGCTTCTACCGAACTGGTCATGCGAGTACGAGTGTCCGACAAAATCTCCGCGGCAATTGCCATAATCTCACGCTCCGTATCGTTATGGGGTTGTTAGGCTGCGTGAAGCACGGTGGTGATTCCGGTGTTTCAACCCGGCGGCTCACAGACAGGATGCCTGCTGGACTTTGGTTACAACGACTAGTCCGACCGATTGTGGCCGACCCGGGTGCCAAGCGTCTCGCCCCGCACCAATCTTGCAAGATTGCCGGGCGTGAACATGTCAAATACGATGATGCCGAGGTCGTTTTCTCGGCACATCAGCAGAGCTGAACTATCCATGATTTCGAGCTGTTTTTCAAGCGCTTCGAAATACTCCACGAATTCCAGTTTCGTCGCGTTGGGGTTCACGTGGGGGTCATCGTCATAGATCCCGTCGACATCGTGCTTGGCCATCAGCAACATGTTGGCG
>DCWO01000071.1 GCA_002328865.1 Dehalococcoidia bacterium UBA2160
ACTTTAGAGACAGGACACTAGGTGCAGCCGTCCTGGGGCTGGGTCGAATCGGTCCCAACCATGCGAATATCGTTTCCAGCGCCGACGGCGTCGAGCTCCGGGCCGTTGCCGACGTGGACGAAGCCAAACTCGGCGGCGTCCTCGACTCGCACCAGGGCGCTGTAGGCTACGGCGATTATCGCGACGCCCTGAAGCGCGACGACGTCGACGTGGTCGTCATCTGCCTCCCGCACTGGATGCATGCTGAAAGCGTCATCGCGGCTGCCGAAGCCGGAAAGCACATCCTCGTCGAGAAGCCGTTGGCCGACACCGTCGAGGAGTGCGATCGGATCATCGAAGCCGCCGTCCGAAACAACGTGACGTTGATGCCCGCCCACACCCAGCGGTACTACCCGGTCGTCAAGAAGACCAAAGAGATTCTGGACTCGGGCGAGCTTGGCGATCCGATAATGGCCGTGGATATGTGGTACAAGCCGCTGAACCCGGACTCCAGGCCGAAGTGGATGTTGGACCGTCAGACGGGCGGCGGCATGGCCCTCATGGACGGCGTCCACATGATCGACAGAATGCTCTGGCTGTTCGGCCCGGACGTTCACAGCATCAAAGCGATGGTCGGAAATCCCGTCTATCCGGAGATACCCGCCGACGACACGTCCATGGGCCTGATCCGTTGGAGCAACGGCCTCACCGTTACCGTCAGCCGCATCGCCTACCGGACCGGAGTGACCAAGTACGGCACAGACATCTTCTGCACGGAAGGCCAGATTAAGTTCAGGATCGCATACGGCCGCCACGGCACGACGGGCGTGTGGCTCGGGCGAGACGAGGCGTACACCGAGATCGACGTTCCGCAATTCAACTCGCTCGAACAGCAGTTCAAGGAGTTCGTCGAAGCTGTCAATGCCGGCGCCGAACCGCCGATCACTGCAACTCACGGCAAGCAGGTGATCGAAATCATGGAAGGGATGGATCGGTCATCGGAGACAGGGCGCGAGGTGCTTTTGCAGGGAGGAGAGGTGGATCGTGACTCAGAGCGAGTCCAAGCGGCGAGAGTTTCAACTGCACTGGGGTCGAGGAACCATCGCGGAGGAAGCCACATACGAAGGGAGGCGCCACAAGCCCACGATCCAACTTTTGGAGTTTGAAGACGGCTCGGTCAGCATCCGGTTTTGCCACTACAGCCACTCCGGCAGGTTCCAGCGCAGCCCGCTAATCGTCGACGAAGAGAACATCGACGGGCTGAGAGATGCACTGGAGAGCGCGCCCAAACTGAAAGCGCTGTTGGAACGATTGGTGGGATAACTCGCGCCAATTGCAGATGGGCGGTCCGATCGGTTCTCGTGGCTAATTCTCGCCGCGTCCGTGCAACTCAAATGCGTCCTTGACGTTGGGCGCCTCAGGGAAGAATTGCGCCATTGTCTCCCCACAAACACGCGTGACAGTCTCTTCAAGATAGCTTTCGTCGACCAGCGTGAGGATGTGATGTTCCCGGCTGCCTCTGTTCCAGTGGGACTTGGCGCCGTCGATGAGTTCGGAGCGGATTCCGAGGAATGGCGCGATGACGTTGAAAGATTCGGTCAGTTCGTGCGTACGGAGGATTCGCAAACGTTCCGCGGGGATTACGTTCGAGGGTCTCAACGCCTGGACGTTCCATCGTGCCAACAAGCATTCAAGCGAGTACATTCCTGCCTCTTTCAGCGCCCGGTCGTTGTTGGTGTGAGGAAACCTCTCGGGTTGGAACCACCAGTCCGTGAAATTCTGCACGTCCGACGGAATCGTTCTCGTGGCGAGGTGATTTACGATTGACTCGACCCATGTGTAGCAGCCCCTGATCAATTGGACGAACAAAGCATCGGGAAACAAGGCAGACAATCGATCCATGACGAAATAGTTGGCCCACGAAGAATCGAACTCCAGATACATACGGTCATCGCGCTCGCGAAGGTATTCGTCGAGATGATCAGGGCCCATCCGGCCACGGTCGAAATCGACAACCTTGTCGAGCAATTGCGCTCGCTCCGGTTCGTGGGCTGAGCGGAAGTGAGTCTTAAGCATCCCGGTCATCGAGGCAGTGTCTGATTTCGCATCGCCGATACAATAAGCTTGGAACGCCCGTGGTTGGCTTTCAGCTCGAGTGTTCATACCGGCTCACGATCCATGAATTCCACCACATACGAGCTACTGTTCAATAGGCCCTTGGGCTAGTCTGCATTGACGCTGCCGGCGGATTGCTGCGGTGGGAAGAATTGTGGCGCCGAAGTGACCAGGGATCGGCGGCATCGACAGCGATTTTGTGCTCGGACGTGAATACGCGATAGGCATCGATCGACGCGTCTCGCTCAGGCGCATATGCTACAATAAAGCGGTCTCTTCGTGTGAGCAATGTGCTCTCGCGAACCCAATCGCCCGATTCCCTTAAGGTCAGGAGTACCCTCGCCATTAAACCACCGGCTTCAGGCTATGCTCCCCCGAATGCTCCACTCCACGACGCCGTCATCGGCCGTCTATTGGAGCGCGAAGAGTCACTCTCTCCGCTGGCAACGAAGTCGTCCCAGACCAAAGGACGGCGCGAGCCGGAGCAGCCGTCGCCGGTGCGAACGGAATTCCAACGCGATCGCGACCGGATTCTCCACACCAAAGCCTTCCGGCGGCTCAAGCACAAGACCCAGGTTTTCATCGCACCGGTGGGCGACCACTACGCAACGCGCCTCACGCATACCCTTGAGGTGTCTCAGATTGCACGCACGGTCGCACGGGCGCTCAATCTGAACGAAGACCTCACCGAAGCCATCTCACTCGGCCACGACATGGGGCATACCCCGTTCGGCCATATCGGCGAGGACGAACTCGGCAAGCTCCACCCCGCTGGATACAGGCACAACGAACAAAGCCTTCGGCTTGTCGAACAGATCGAGAACGAAGGGCAAGGCCTGAACCTCACGTGGGAGGTTCGACAGGGCATCCTGATGCACTCCAAACCTCAGGGCGATTTCCTGGACCGAAACCTGGTCGAAGGGCTCACGCTTGAGGGTCAGATCGTTCGGATATCGGACGCTGTCGCCTACCTGAACCACGATCTCGGCGATGCGTTCCGGGCCGGCGTATTGGTCGAGGACGACGTTCCGACCGAGGTCACTGACGTGCTCGGTTCGAGCCACTCGCGACGAGTCGACTCGATGGTCGTCGACATCATCGAGAGCTCGTGGGCCGCGACCGGACTCGGCGCCAACGGCGGCCAACAGCCGACGATCACGATGAGCGACCGATGCAGGCTCGCGCTGAACAGCTTGCGCGGCTTCATGTTCGAACGCGTGTACAATCCGCAGGATCAGAGTCCGTACGGCCAAACGGCGCGGCAGGTCATGCGGCTGCTCTACGCGCACTTCGACTCAAATCGCTCGGGGATTCCGTCCGAGTACAACGCCCGAAGCAAGTCCGGGGATGTCGCCGTGGTCGATTTCATCTCGGGCATGACCGATCACTACGCCCTGCGAGTCGCGGAAGGTCTCCAGCCCGGCATAGCCTCGCCGTTCGACAAGCGCTGGACGGCCATTTAGACAGGTTTGCTGTCAACCGTCACCGCCGAGTAAACTGAAATCAGAGGTCTTGATTGAGCGTCATCGACGACATAAAAGCCCGGCTCGACATCGTCGAAGTCGTGTCGTCCTACGCGACCCTCCAGAAGTCCGGACGGGGTTTCAAGGCCGTGTGCCCCTTCCACACCGAGAAGACTCCCTCGTTTGTCGTGACGCCGGAGCGCCAGAGCTGGCGGTGCTTCGGCGCGTGCGCGACGGGCGGCGATGTCTTCTCGTTCGTCATGCAGGCCGAGAAGCTCGAGTTTCGTGACGCGCTGCAGCAACTGGCCCAGAAAACAGGGGTTGAGTTGCAACAGCGTAACGTCGAACAAGAAGACGCGTTGCACCGCGTCAACCGCACAACCGCCAATTTCTACCAACAGGTCCTGGCGTCCGATGCAGGCCAAGCCGGTCGCGCCTATCTCGAGAGGCGCGGCGTGTCGCCGCAGGCGATCGAAAGGTTCATGCTGGGGCTCAGCCCGAATTCCAGGACCGAGCTAAAGAGCTATCTCCAAACTCACGACATGGATGTCGAAGTCGCCATCGCGGCAGGTGTTATCGGACGAAGCGACGACGATGGCAGCACCTGGGATTTTTTCCGAAATCGTCTCATGTTCCCGATCTTCGACAGACAGGGCAACGTGGCCGGCTTCGGCGCGAGGGCGCTGGACGACTCGATGCCCAAGTACATCAACACGGCTAGAACACCGGTGTTCGACAAGCGTGCGACTCTCTACGCGCTGAACTTCGCCGTCGATTCCATTCGGCAAGACCGCACGGCAGTGATCGTCGAAGGGTATATGGACGCCATCGCGGCCCATGAGCACGGCTACACCAACGTCATCGCGTCCATGGGCACAGCCCTGACCGAGCAGCAGGTCTCGATGCTGCGTTCTTCAGCGGACAGCTTTGTGCTCGCTTTGGATCCCGATGTTGCCGGGCAGGAAGCGACGCTGCGCAGCCTCGAATCCTCCTGGCATGTCATTCAGAGCGGCGCCGCTCAACAGCGACAACGATCGCACAGCGCCCTCGCTCAGGTGCGGAGCGTTGACCTCAAGGTTGCAGCTTTGCCAGCCGGACAAGACCCGGACGCTTTGATCCGCGAGGATCCCGCCAAATGGGAGCGCACGATCGAAGAAGCGTCGCCGCTGCTCGATTTCATCATCCCAGCCGCGGCAGGCAGATTCGATCTGACGGCTGAGGGCGCCCGCGCGCAGGTTGTAGACCTAGTATGGCCCCTGATCCTCTCGCTCGACGAACTCGATCAGGATCACTACATCCAAGTCCTCGCTGACGCGGTCGGCGTGACCCACGCCGCGTTGACGGCAAGCGCTGGGAGGCGCAGGATCGCGACGCGAGACAGGCGCCGGACACCGAGCGAACCAGTCTCCGAGATCAGCGAGTCGGCTCTCGACCCGCAACGGAGCGACGTGCTGGAGGACACCGCGCTCGCTTTGATGATCAGCAGGCCGGACCTGAGATTGAAGGCCGCCAAGTTCGGAGCAGCGTATTTGCGCAAGACGGAGAACCGAGAAGTGTTTACGAATTGGATGGATTGCGCTAAAATAGAAGACCTCTGGGACTCTTTAGACGAGACACTTCATCCACATCTCACTCACCTCACCAATTTCAAACTCCCGTCAGCCGATCCCCGGCGTGACGAGAGCGGGCTCGACCAGATGTTGAAACGTTTGGAGCATCGATATTGGCTGGAGCAACAAGAGACGCTCGTCGCCACCGAAGACCCAGATCAGCCGCCGTCCAAAGAACTTGAACACCAAGTTGTCGACGTCAACACCCGAATACGGGCGTCGGAACCCATGCGGACGGGCCACAAGTAGTACAACCGGATAGTGCGCAACCATCTCTAGCGCACTCGATTTGCAGGGGCGGTGTCGGACGCCGATTAGCAAACGGGGTTGAGTGTATGAATAGAAGCGATGCAGACGGCAATGGCGATATGATTCGGGGCCTTATGACGGAGACGTCATCCACGGCAGACCTTATTCAGACCACCCGGTCCAGAGAAGATGGATACAGAAATGTCGATTCTGAAGACGGCAACATGGCGGCGCTGAACTCGGCGGCCCGTAGCGCGCCGGCCAAGCGCCGGAGCGCGGCAAAGAACGGAGCGGCAGCCGGAACCGCACTCGAGCAGGACATCAGCAGCGCTGAGATCATCGACGACCCGGTGCGCATGTACCTGCGTGAGATCGGTCGCGTGAACCTGCTGAAAGCCGCCGAAGAGCGCATTCTGGCGCGTCAATTCGAAGAAGGCCGCTACATTGCGAAGGTCAGAGCGGAGAACTGCTCTCCCGAAGGCCGGGCCCCCAGGTCCTGGGTTGTCATAACGCAGTTTTTGATCGGCGTCGCAAAATTGGAGATGCTCGCGTACGCGGTGGCCAGATACAAAGGCGTGCCGTTCGACGGAAGCCTGTCTCAGCTTTTGATGTCTCCGGAATTGCGCGATGTCCTCGACGGCGAACTCCCAGAGGAGATGCTCAACTTCCTGGCGGAGATGGTCAACACGGAGCCGGACCAGGTGAAAGCGGACGTTCAGAAGCTTTCGCTGGACAGCCGCCTGCTCCCCCACCAGGTCATCGACGCTCTCGGATGCGAACCGCTTCTCTCCGAGCTTCCCGCCATCATGGAGCAGGACAACTACGCCAACTGCATGGAATCCTACGAACTGGTCTTCCTTGGGCATCTGCAACGAGTGGAAGACCTGGGCGACCGAGCGCAGCAACATCTGGCTGAGGCCAACCTGAGGTTGGTCGTCAGCGTCGCGAAGAAGTACATTGGTCGCGGCATGTCGTTGCTCGACCTGATCCAAGAAGGCAACATCGGCTTGATCCGCGCGGTCGAAAAGTTCGACTACCGCAAGGGCTACAAGTTCAGCACCTACGCCACCTGGTGGATACGACAGGCCATCACCCGAGCGATTGCCGACCAGGCCCGCACCATCAGAATTCCGGTCCACATGGTCGAGACGATCAACAAGCTGCTAAGAGTCACGCGACGACTCGTGCAAGAGTACGGCCGCGAGCCGACCAGCGAAGAGATAGGCCATGGGATGGACATCCCAGCCGAGAAGGTTCGCGAGATTCTCAAGATATCGCAGGAACCTGTCTCGCTTGAAACTCCGATTGGCGAAGAGGCTGACAGCCACCTTGGCGACTTCATCGAAGACGCGACGGCTCTGGCGCCCGCCGAAGCAGCATCGTACCAACTCCTGAAAGAACAAGTTGACGACGTGCTCTTCACCCTGAGCGACCGCGAAGCACAGGTGTTGCAGCTACGCTTCGGCCTCGAAGACGGCCGCGCCAGGACGCTCGAAGAGGTTGGGCGCGACTTTGGAGTCACCAGAGAGCGCATCCGCCAGATCGAAGCCAAGGCGCTCAGGAAGCTACGGCATCCGAGCCGATCCAAGAAACTCCGCGACTTCCTGGAGTAGCCCACAGGCAATGCCATGCGCCGTGGGCGTAATTACATCCGAACAGGCGCCCAGTCGGGCTCCCTCTTAGGGGAGCCCGACTCTGTTATGAGCGCGAAGGATTCGTGACAAGCGATCATGACATCGCCGAGAGACTCCAACCAAACGGCCAACGTCAAATCTCGGGAGCGACCTAAAGTCGCCGTCGCCAAGACGCGGCCCGAAACCGTGATCGACGACTACGCCCGTGCGATGGAGTTGGCTGGCTTCGAAGACGCTCTTCCCAAGGATGTCTCGACACTGCTCAAGATCAACATTTCGTGGCAGCACTACTACCCGGCGTGCTCCACTGCCCCATGGCAACTCGACGGCGCAATCCAGGCGCTCACGGCAAAAGGCTACACGAATCTCACACCTACGCACAATGGGACGGTGGTCGTGGACGCCCATGAGGGGGCGGCGGCCAACAAGCATCAGGCCGTCGAGCGGAAGCACGATCTGACGCCCGTGTTCCTCGAAGACGTCCAATGGGTGGAATACGAACCCAAAGGGCCGCTGTTGGTTCTGGACAAGGTGTACCCGGACGGCATCCGAATCCCGGAAACGCTGATCGGAAAGAACATCGTTCACCTCCCCACGTTCAAAACCCACGTGTTCACGACGATGACCGGCGCCATGAAGAATGCGTTCGGAGGGTTGCTGAATTACCAGCGGCACTGGACCCACTCCGTGATACACGAGACGCTGGTGGACCTGCTACGAATCCAGCAGGAGATACATCCGGGCATCTTCGCCGTCACCGACGGGACATTCGCGGGCGACGGTCCCGGTCCGAGGGCGATGCGATGGCATGTGAAGAACACCATCTTGGCGGGCGCGGACCAGGTTGCGGTTGACGCCGTTGCGGCCAAGATCATGGGCTACGACCCGATGGACATTGGGTTCATCAGAATGGCGCATGAAGCCGGCTTGGGCTGCGGCGACGTCGACGGCATCGACATCGTCGGTGAAGACATCTCCGAACTGAACTGGCGATTCCAACAAGCGGAGAACACATTCGCCAGCCGAGGCCAGAAGCTGATCTACTGGGGACCTCTGAAGCCGCTCGAAAACCTGCTGCTGCGGTCGCCCGTCACGCCGTGGGCTTATCTGGCGTCGAACCTTTACCACAACCAGTATTGGCTGAGGTTCATTGGTCGCCGCAGGGTCAAGAAGGCGCTGGAGACTGATTGGGGCAGACTGTTCCAGTCGTACTGACCGGCGCGCGATACAAGGTCGGGCTTTACCGCCGTTCGACCAACACGACAGCCGTCTCACCGATGCGATTGTCCCGGATGTACTCGAGTTGAACCGTGTCGCCGACCGTGTAGCTCCACAGCAGGGTCAAGAAGCGGGTCATGTTCGGTGTGGGAATGCCGTCCAGCTTCGTGATGATGTCGCCTACGAGAAGCCCGGCTTCGTCGGCGGGCCCGCCTCGTCCCATCTGCGTAACCACGACACCTTCGTTGACGATGAAACCGAACCGGCTGGCGACGGCAGGGGTGACGTCGGCGCCGTTGAGTCCTATCAGCGGGCGTATCACCCTTCCGTGCTCGACCAGGCTGTCGATGATCGGGAGGGCGCTCTCAGAGCTGATCGCGAACCCGATGCCCTGAGCCTCTCTGAGCATCGCCGTGTTGATGCCGATCACATCTCCATCGAGATTCAACAGCGGCCCGCCGCTGTTGCCGTCGTTGATGGCGGCGTCGGTCTGGATCATGTCGTAGAGGTCGCCGCGTTCAGTTTTGACGGTCCTGCCGCGCGCGCTGACGATCCCAAGAGTCACCGTCGGGCCGCCGCGCAGCGCCAGGGCGTTGCCGACCGCCACGACCCAGTCCCCGACCTTGAGCTGCTCCGAGTCGCCGAACGACACCACTGGCAATTCGCCCACCGGATCGATCTTGATAACCGCAAGGTCGGTGACGATGTCGCCGC
The DNA here is from genome assembly GCA_002328865.1 of Dehalococcoidia bacterium UBA2160. GTDB lineage: Bacteria > Chloroflexota > Dehalococcoidia > Lucifugimonadales > UBA1123 > UBA2160. Next base: position 8,983 of record DCWO01000071.1, read on the forward strand.
CGATTATCCGAGCCAGATACGATTCGCCGTTGGGCAGGTTCACGCGGATGCCCCGTACGTCCTGCACGACGTGGTAGTTCGTGACGATATGGCCGTCTGCGCGGACCACCATCCCCGAGCCCGCGCCCTGGTCCGTGATGTCGAAGAAGAGGCCGCGCGACACTGATTCCACCGAGATCGAAGCTATTGCGGGGTTGATTTCGCCAACGAGGTCCGAGATGGACGGCAGCGACGCGACGTTCTGCGGCGATTGAATCGACGAAGTCGGAGACGCCAGTCCGCCGTTGACCTGCACAGTAGGCGGCGGGACGGATGCGACGGGAGTCACCGTGGGCGCCGGCGCCGCTGGCAGAGGAGCGTCTAACGGGACGGGGGTGGGAGCGCTGTCCCCGCCGCCGCATCCGGCGGCTAGAAACAGCGAGGCCACGCCGGCAATTGCCAGGCCAAGCCTCTTATGCCGACCCCGGCAACGCCACGACCCTAAGCCTGACACGCGATAGACCAGCCCACATTAGCTTGATGCCCTGCAAATCGCGGTCGGCTTTCGCCGCGTACTGAGTGTACCGGGAAGTTGCGAGGGCCCCGAATAGTAAAATGATAGACGACACATATACCCAGGTCAACAAAGCCATGACCGCGCCGACCGACCCGTAAACCACGTTGTAGACTGGGAACGTGCTTATGTACCAGAGGAACCCCCACTTGGCGCCGTCGAATGCGATTGAGGCGATCAGAGCCCCAGCCCAGACATCCTTAAGCCTGACATTCGCGTTCGGCAAAAACCGATAGAGGATCAGGAACGTCAGGAACGAAAGTATCGGGGAAGCGACCTGTGACACCAGCTTGAAAACGAGATCGAAGTCGGCCTCTGGGGCGATGTAGGCTGCGATTTCACGCATGGAACCGATGATCGGCGTGACGAAGATCAGGATGATCATCAGCATCCCGGCTCCCAGCACCAATCCGAAGTCCATCAGGCGCTCTTTCAGGAACGGCCTGGGCTTCTTGATGCCCCACGCGGCGTTGATGCCTTTGCGCATCGCGCCGAAAGCCGCCGATGATGCCCACAGCAAGCCCAGGATAGACGCGACACCCGTAATCGCCCTGGCGCTCGCGACACCGTGGACAGTTTCGCCGATAAATGCGGCCGACACCGGTATGACCTCGCCGACTCTTCGCGCGAACTCGGTCTGCTCGACCTCCGGGCCCAGCAGGAATCCCCAGATCGAGATGATGGCCAGAACCAAGGGGAAGAGAGAAAACAGCGTGTAGAACGCCATGGCCGCCGCCATGTAAGGGCAGTTCTTGCCGAGGAAATCGTTGACCGCGTCCGCGCAGAACAGCACGAGCCTAACGAAGTACACTCAGACGCTCCTGATCGACTGTTTTGCCTAGTTCTTCCAAGATCACGCATGATGCTACTGATCTGGCAGGCGCAGTGTCAAGCAAGCGCGGGTTCAGATATCCACCCAAGCTTCAATTGCGGCGACCACTATCGACTTTACAGTCGTGAGGCGGTCACGTGGCGAAGAAGTTCCGGATTATCCCGACCGTTGCGTCCATGTCTTCTCGATGCAGCATGTGGCCCACGTTTGGCACCTCTGCCACGGAGCCGTTCCCGTCGGGAATGATCTCAGCCATCTTTTCGGCCTGAGCCAGATCCAACACGGTGCTGACTCCGCCTCTTAGCACCAACGTCTTGCAAGAGATCTTCTCGACGCAGTCCCAGAGCATCGGTCCCTCTTTGAGCGCCGTGCGTCCGTTCAACCAGCGGATCTCCGGGTCAGTCTTCGGCACCAGTATCCCGTCCCAGTTGGTCCGGTACGTATGCTTCACCGTGTTCCAGAGTTCGTCGTCCGAAACCGTCTCGTCCTCCTGCCGGTGCCAGTCGAAAGCCATCTGAGGGGAGAAGAATCCCCTTGGCCTCTCTCGCTGGCCGCCCTGCAGCCTTTGCGCCGCCGTGTCTCTGCCGGCGGGCGACGGATCTGGCATCGGCCCGTAGTCGCCGAGAACCAGGTGGTCCACCAGGTTTCCGAAGTAAGCCCCCACGGCGATCCCGATGCGCGATCCTTGGGAATGACCGTAGTAGTCCAGAGGATACAGGCCGGTTGCCAGAGCGAACTGGCCCACGTCGGACGCGTACGACTGAGTCGAGTACCCTTCTCGGCTCCAGTCGGACTCACCGCATCCTCGTTCGTCCATGGCGACGACGTGCCACTCGTCAGACATCCGAGGCGCGAAATCGTCGAACATATGCGCATTGCCGCCGATGCCGTGCATCAGCAGAAGCGGCTTTTTGGTGCGGTCTCCTCCCCAGTCCAGGTAATGTATGTCCAAGCCGTTGATGTGCACCCATTTGTCTTCAGGATAGACGCCTGCCATATTTGAAACCTGCCTTCCTGTTGTCGAGTTCGTCGCGTTGAGTCGGATCGGTCAGATGGTAGCACAACACGACGACTCGTACGTCCTGATCGATCGTCAGTAGCCCACGAAGCTAAATCATAGCCCGCCGGGTTGCCGGATGGCGGCGAATAGATACGTCGTCGCGTGGCTGCGATATGGCGACCAGCGTCGCGAGTACTCCAGCGCTTCGGCGGCGGTCATGCGTTGGCCGTCTCCGGCAAGCTTGCCCATCGCTCGCTGAAGGGCCAGGTCGCCATGGGGGAACCCGTCCGGCTGGCCCAGCGCCTGAATCAGCAACCAGCTCGCTGTCCACGCTCCGACGCCTCGCAAGGCGACAAGTGACTCGGTCGCCTCGGACGCCGGCACGTTCTTGAGCGCTTCAAGATCGAGATCGCCTGAGGCCGCTGCCCGGGCGATCTCGATTACGTACGTCGCCTTGCGTTCGCTGAGCTTAATCGCCCGCAGCGATTCGACGTTGGCTGCGGCGATAGCTTCGGGCAGCGGGAACGCGGTGTACGCCGTGCCGTCGATGGTTCTGGTCGCGCCGAACGCATCGACCAGCCCGTCTCGAAGCACTCGGGCGACCTGGCTGCTTATCTGCTGGCTGAGTATCGACTTGACCAGTCCCTCGAACACGGTCGCCGTCCGCGGGATGTGGAGCCCTCGAAACTCACGGATCAGCGGGGAAAGCACGGTGTCCGCCTCAGCCATGCTGTAGAAAGGACCGAGGTCGTCGTCGACCCCGAGGAGTTTTCCGGCGACATTGTGCGCCCGGGCTATGTCGGCGCCGCCAGTCGCCGTGACCGAGACTTCGAGTTCCGGGGCGTCGATCGTGCCGATGGATTTGATCCGGACCAGCGCCGGTTCTTCACCGTAGTCGAGGAGTTTGCTGTACACCTCTGACTCGTACACGTCCGCTGCGTGCCGCTCCAGACCGCGTGTGGCGAAGCTCGCCGTCAGGTCGAAGTCGAACGGCGCGACGGGCGCGGACCGCTCGATGGAGATGCTTTGGGCGTCGTCAATCATGTTTCCACAACCTGCGCAACCAGAGGGAAATGGCAATCGCAACAGTCACACCGACGGCGCCGTTGATCAACAGCGCCGTGCTGGCGCCGAAAGCATCGGCCGTCGCTCCGGATGCGAGCAAGCCCACCGGCAGTCCGTACACGGCCAGCGAGCGCAGACCCATGACCCTTCCCCGAATCTCCGGTGAAGTGGCGCCGAGCAACGTCATCGCCATCGTGACCATTGTAAACGACTGAGCGAAGCCCACGATCGTCGCGACGATGAGCGCCGCGCCGAACCACTGTGCGCCAGCGAGAACGGCCATCGATCCGTGCCACGCCACGGCTGCCAGCACGATAGCTCGGCCCGGCCTGCCGAATCGAGCCAGTGCGGCTATCGTGGCGGACCCCGCCGCCGATCCCGCCGAGTACGCCCCGAGCAGTTGCCCAAGTCCGGTGGAACCCGTTCCCAAAACGTCGCGGGCGAAAACAGGCATGAGGCCGTTGTTAAGCGGAAAACCCGTCAAGTTGACTACGAACGCCATCAGCAACAACGCGAGGATCAGTTCCTCTTTTCTCACGTAACTCGCCGCCTGCCTCAGGTTGCCGAGCACCGATATGCCGACGCTTGTGCCCTCCGTCCGGCGGACACGAAGGCGAGTGCTCAGCGCCGCCGACACCGCGAACGACGCCACGACACCGACGTATGCAGCACCGGTCCCAGCCGCGCTGAGCACATAAGCGCCGATCAGAGGACCGGCGATTTGCGTGAAGTCTCGCCCGGACCGAGACAACGCGACCGCGTTCATCAGGCTGCTCGGAGCAACGATGTCCGGGATGAGCGTCTGTCGCGTGATCGTGTCGAAAGCCCTGCCCAGACCGGACACTCCCGCGAACACTAGGACATGCCACACCTGAAGCTCGTCGGCAAACGCCAACGCCATGATCGCTGTCGCGTTGACAGCAAACCCCGCGCGGACCAAGAAGAGCAGCTTCCGGCGTTCGTACCTGTCGACGAGGATGCCGTACAGAGGGGAGAGGAGCGTGCCCGTGAACCTCAGCGCCGCGTACACTCCGAGCAAGAACGGCGAGTTCGTCTCCTGGAGCACAAACCACGCCAGTACGACGAACTCCATCTGTTCGCCCAACCCGATGAAGGCGTCCGACACCCACAAGTATCGGTAATTCCGCACGCGGAAAGAGACTACAAGCCGCGACTGAACGCCTGACATCAGGCGATTGTGATCGAGGGATTGTCCATGGTCAGGAACTGCACTTCGGTCCGACCGCCGCAGAATCGGGCGATCAACTCTTCCGCCTCGTCGCAAGCCCCTGCGATCTCATCTCGCGTCACGGGCGGCAGGCCGTCTACATTGAACTCGACCGCGGTGGACCCCGCTTCGGTCAGCGTGTGTGTCCCCTGCCGCCACGTCCATCGCCGCGTCAGAACGATGTTTCCTTCGACGAGCACGATCTCGCCCGGCAGCGGAGTCTCCGGCTCTGATCCTCCCAGGGGCACGAACCGCTCATCGCCCGTCGCCGGTCTGAGCTCGAAGTTGCCCGTCGCGACATCGATGGCGTGACAACCGGCAGACACTATGTGCCTCATGGAAACGATGTTGCCGATGTCAACCAGCCGGTTGATCGACGGCAATTCGTCGCCTCGTACGACGCGCCGAGCCATGGCTTCAATGGAAGATCGGAAGTTTGAAGGCCGCGCGCCGAACCACCGGTACGCCTCGCGCCACGCCGCGATCCGAGGGTGCTCGGCGATGTTGGTGTCGCCCAGCCGCTGCCGAACCGAGTCCTCGGCATCTCGCAGCAACGCCAGCAGCTCCGGAGGCGAGTCACCATTCGAGACGTCACGAGCGACGACCACACCGCGCGTGTAGCCGGGGAACTGCTCGAAGATTTCTGGGGCGACCGCGTATTTCATGCGCTTCCTCGACTGGGCCGAGCTACAGCTTGAGTCCGATAGGCGACAGACAGAAGTATCTCAACTCTGCCATTCTGAAATTGAAGACCAGACGTATGACTTAACATGAAGACTCGTCGCCCTTCGGAGGTTAGGCGCCCTATGCCGACTTTTTCGGGCCTCGGCACGACAAGACGTGCTCCGGTCAGACTAAACCGAGCGAACTTGACTCTGCCGCTGTCACAGGATCGCCATGGCGTCGCCGAGGCTGTAGAAGCGGTATCGTCGGTCAACCGCCTCACGATAGCATCTCATGACTAACTCGTGTCCGGCAAACGCAGAAACAAGCATCAGTAGCGTGGACTTCGGCAGGTGGAAGTTGGTAACCAGTCCGTCGATTACCCGGAACTTGAACCCTGGCAAGATGAACACGTCGGCCCATCCCGAACCCGCAGCAAGTACGTGCTCGTCGTCCGCGCATTGCGATGCCGCGTGCTCCAGCAGGCGCACTGCCGTCGTGCCGACCGAGATAACGCGTCTGCCCTCGATTTTGGCCCGATTGATCGTGTCCGCGGCCGCGGGACCCAGCTCCCAGTGTTCCGAGTGCATTTCGTGCGATTGTGGGTCTTCGTCTTCGACCGGTTTGAACGATCCCCACCCAACGTCCAGCGTCACGAACACGGTCTCGACGCCTTTGCGCCGGATGTCGTTCAGCAGGCGCTCGGTGACGTGGAGGCCGGCGGTGGGCGCCGCAACACTGCCCTCGCTCCGAGAGTACACGGTCTGGTATCGTTCCGGGTCGTCCAACTGCTCGTGGATGTACGGAGGCAGCGGAACGACTCCCGATGAGCCGATGGCGTCCTCATTCGTGAGCTCGACGATGCGGGTCCCTGCTTCTTCTTGCTCCGCTACTACACCGGACATCGTCGTCTGGCCCGAGCGGTCGACGATATCGAAGCGCGCGCCTGTTCGCATCCGACGGCCCGGCTTGACGAGAGCGCGCCAACGTCCGGGTTCGAGACGGGTGAGCAGCAGCAACTCGATCTCACGGTCGGCGCCGGCGATGTGTCCGTACAGGCGCGCCGGGAAGACGCGGCTGTCGTTTAGGACCAGGACGTCACCACGATTGAGTAGCCCGAATAGGTCGGTGAATCGCCCGTGGTTGACGGCGCCGGTCGACTTCGACACCGCCATGAGTCGAGACGAATCCCGAGGCTCGACCGGGGACTGGGCGATCAACTCCGGGGGCAGGATGTATTCGAAATCTGAAGTCCGCAAGAGCGCCATGTGTATCTCATGGTCTCGATTGGCTATTATAGGTGTGGAGCACGCTCGAAAGCGGGCCGGTCAACTATAGCACACCGACCATGATCGTCAACGCTAACTTTTGGGGCGCGACTCCCGTTATATTCTCTGAAACCCGAACATCAAGACAGTGTCACGACTCTTAGCGCTCCCCTGAGAGGAAGGCAGCGATGCAGGCCAGCGAGGCCGATCGCCGGGCCGTAGAGGCCTTGGTGAAGAAAGCGCAACAAGGCGACAGCCCCTCGTTCGGGGAGCTGTACGAACGGTATTACGACCAGATCTTCCGGTACGTATCGTTCAAGTGCGGCAACGCGTCCGAGGCCGAAGACATCACGGGAGAAGTGTTCCTGAAGATGCTGGAGTCGATCCAAACGTTCAAATGGCAGGGCCACCCTTTCACGTCCTGGCTGTATCGGATTGCGCACAACCTCGTCGTCGACCACTTCCGCAAGAAGGGCCGCCGACGAACAGTGCCGATCGACAACGCCATGGGTCGGGCCGGCGTGACGGCCTCGGACCTGGAACACAGGGCGGAGGTAAGCATCGCGATCGCCGAGGTCTCAACCGCAATGGACAACCTGACCGACCTCCAGCGCGAGGTCATTGCGCTGAGGTTTGCCTCCGGCCTGTCCGTGGCTGAAACCGCCGCGGTGGTCGGCAAGAAAGACAACGCGGTCAAGGCGTTGCAGCACGCCGGACTCAAGAAGCTGCGCAACGTCATGGCGCCCGCGCCGCCTGTCCCGGCCCGGGTTCCTCATCCGGAGGCATGAGCCATGAATGAGCCATACAGAACATGGTCACTGACATCCGAACCGGCATCAGCAAGGCCAAGAGGTACATCATGAGTCAAGAATTCAACGAAGCGTTGAATGATTGCCTGGAGCGAATATCCGGCGGAGAGGATCTTCTCGCTTGCCTCAACGACTATCCGAGGCACCGAGATGATCTCGAGTCGTTGATCAAAGCGGCTTCGGCCACGTCGAACCTCGCATCTGCAGTCGCACCGTCCGAACAGTCGAAGCAGCGCAACTTCCAGCAATTCACTCATGCCATGCAAACCGCCGGTCGACAACCCGGACGTTGGACTTGGCTGTCCGCTCGATGGCTGCCTGTCGCACGTCCCGTCGCCATCTCTCTTGCTGTGCTGGTGGTGCTGGTCACAGGCGCCGGAGTCACAACTGCCGCGTCATCCGACAGCATCCCAGGAGAGCCCCTCTACTGGGTAAAATCCGCGAAGGAAAGCATCCAGGTCAGGCTGCCGCGCTCAGACGACGGCAAAGCACAGGCGTACGCGGACCTGGCCGCAGCACGGGGCAAAGAGATGCAGAAGCTAGTGGCGATCGGCAGATACGCCGACGCTGAGTCTGCTATCAAGCGAATGAACCAGCATCTACAACACTCGGCCGTGCTCGTTGGCGTGAACTTGAACTCCAACCCAGTAGAAATGCCGGCGGTGAGGCGTCGCAGCGCGAATTCACGCTCGGCCCAACGACTCCAGTCGGCCCTCGAACGCGACAACGAACGCATGAGGGCGGAGTTTCAGAACATGCTGAACGGTTTGCCTCCCGTGCAACGGCAGCGGGCGCTTTTCATGGTCCGACAATCCGAGCTCGGTTACCGCATGCTGATCGACGCCATGAAACAGCGTGGGGCACAAAGCGGTCTTCCATTCATCTACGTGCAGCCACCGCAAGGTGTCGCCGGCCAGTAACCTACGCACTCGCGAAAGGAAAAATATGGGGACACTCACGTCTCTGAAACCCTGGCAAGCCGTCGTTTTGGCGGCGGTCGTATTGATCGGATTCGGCGGCACGTTCGGGATCTACGCACTGCTCACCGGCGACGACGCCGTTGACCTGGACGGAGAGCAACAACTCATTCCAGTCCAACGCGGAAATCTCGTCAACGAAGTTTCCGTAAACGGCAGCGTCCTGTTCCCCAATCGGGAAACTTTGACTTTTGGTTCTCAGGGCACGGTCGCGGAACTGTTCGTCGAAGAAGGTCAGCGGGTCGAACAGTTCGATCCGCTGGCGGCCTTTGACTCGGACACGATAGCCGGACTCGAAAGAGCAGTCGCGCAGGCCAGGGTCGACCTTCGGAACGCTCAAGATGCGCTTGCTGACCTCAGCGACCCGTCTGCGCTCGATATCGCCCAACTCGAATCGAACATAGCCGGCGCGTCAATCGTGTTCGACAAGGCTGTCGACCAATTGGGTGCGCTCAAAGATCCCGAAGACCTCGACGTTTCGCAAGCGAAGGCGAAAGTCGCTACGTCCAGGGCCGCTTTGCTGAACGCCCAGGAGAAGTTGTCCACCCTGACGGACCCGGCCACGGGTCAGGCGGTCGCCTCCGCCGAGGCCAGGATCGCCAGCAACCAGGACGCACTGCAGAAAGCGGAAGACGCCCTGACTAGGCTCTTGGACCAACCCTCGTCCCTCGAAATCGCACAGGCCGAGGCCAAGGTCACGGACGCTCGGATAGCGTTCGAGCGGGCCGAAGAAACTTTCACCGAAATCAAGGCGGGCGCCACGGAAACACAGATCGCCGACGCCACGCTCGGCTTGGAGATAGCACAAACCCAGTTTTCGAACGCCGAAGCAGAATTGGCGTTCAACACATCGGATTGGGATTCGAAGCTTGATTCCGCCAGCGATCAAGCCGAAAAGGCGACCGACGACTATCTCGTTGAGTTCCGGAAGTGGTTGGGCATCAACCTGACGGCTCAAGACTTGAACGGCGATCCCGACGTCGTGCTTGCTTCCGCGGGGATCGATCTGGATTCGGTCTTCGATCCCGCCCAGCAAGGCGCCGGTCTCAGTTCTGCGAGCGACGCCTTTTCTTTCCCGGCCGACGACCCGGCCACTCCGTGGAACGAGTCAACGTTATTCATCTGGCTCAATCTGAGCCCAGCGCCGATCGTCGCCACGTGCGACGATGCACCTTCCGGCATCGCATTCTGCATCCAACACGAATTGAGAACGGCGGGAGTCGCGTACGATCAGTCGCTGACGAACTTGGAGTCGGTCGAAATTCAGGCCTCAAAAGCCATCGTCGCATCCGAATCGTCGGTCGAGAAGACCCGCGAAACTCTGGTGGTTTTCCAGGACGCACTGGCCGAACTCGAAGGCCCGCCTGATACGTTGGCAGTGGAAGACAAGGAGCGAGCGCTTGCAGTGGCGACCTCGACGCTGCAAATGGCGTTGGATGATTTGGCCGTGTTGCGGCAAGGCGCCAGCGACATCGACATCGACAACCAGCGGGCGCAGGTTGCGCTTGCCCTGCAGAACCTGGAGCAAGCCAAATACGATCTGGCCGATCTGATAGCTCCGGTGGACGACGTACTGGTGGAAGACCAGAATAAGCAGGTTGAGCTAGCCGCCTCCACCCTCGCCAAGGCCGAAGGCGACCTCGAAGAACTGCTCGACGGCGGTGACGGAGCGGAGTTGGATTCCGCGGTTTTGGATGTCGAGGTGGCTCGACTGAACCTCGAAGATCTGAAAGCGGACCTGGCGTCCATGCGGCTTGGGCCGGACCCGCTTGATTTGGCCCTCCGCCAAGCCGATGTCGCCTCTGCAGTGGCCACCCTCGAACAGGTTGAGCAACGATTGATCGACGCAACCATCATCGCGCCGTGGGCCGGCTTCGTCTCCGCAATCAATGTGGAAATCGGGCAGGCCGTCAATTCCAACGCGCCGATCATGGAGGTCGTGGACACGTCGGTCGTCGAGGTCGACGGCATCGTTGACGAGATTGACGTGCTGTTCGTTCAAGTGGGCTCAACGGCTCTCGTCTCCATGGACGCGCTGCCCGGCGAGATCCTGGCCGGCAGCGTCTCGTACATCGCCTCGGAAGCCCGCACCCAGCAGGGAGTGGTCAGCTATCCCGTGCGCATCCAGGTGGAGCCTCCGCAAGGCCTCGAGTTGCCCGAGGGTTTGAGCGCGGTCGCAAGCGTCGTGATCAGAGAAGATCGAGGCGTGCTCATGGTGCCCATCCAGTCCCTATACGGGTCGTTCGACGAGCCGTCGGTCAAGGTGATGGACAACGGAAACGTCGTGGACCGGCAGGTGGTGCTCGGCAACAGCGACGACTTCTGGACGGTCATAGTCGATGGTCTGAATGAGGGTGAAACCGTGATTATGGAGTCCCAGGAGACTCAAAGCGATCGGTTCCAGTTCGGCGGCGGCGGCTACCGCAGACTTCAAGGCGGGGGCGGCACAGCGACATTCGCCATACCCAGCGGCGGCGGCCGAGGTGGAAGGTAGAGCCGGGCCATGATCGAACTCGAGAACGTCTCGAAAATATACCGCATGGGCGAAGTGGAAGTCGGCGCCCTCCAGAACGTGAGCGTGCGCATCGACGACGGCGAAATCGCCGCCATCATGGGCCCGTCCGGCTCAGGCAAATCGACCATGATGAACGTGGTCGGATGTCTAGATGTTCCCTCCGAAGGACGGTATCTGCTGGACGGCCAGGACGTCGGCCAGCTAAGCGACGACCGCCTCGCCGAGATTCGCGGCCGCGAGATCGGCTTCGTCTTCCAGACTTACAACCTGCTGCCCCGGCTCAGCGCCCAGGCAAACGTCGAATTGCCGCTGATATACGGCGGACGGCGCGACCGAGGCAAGAAGGCTATGGAGGCGCTCGACCGCGTCGGCCTCGCGGACCGCGCCAGTCATCGACCCACCGAGCTTTCCGGCGGCCAACAGCAGCGAGTCGGAATCGCCAGAGCTCTGGTTAAGGAGCCGCGGATCCTGCTCGCCGACGAGCCAACGGGAAACCTCGACAGCCGGTCCAGCGAAGAGATCATCGCGATTCTTCGGAGCCTCAACGAAGAGGACGGGATCACGGTCATTCTGGTCACTCATGAGACTGAGATCGCTGCCCACGCCAGGCGCGTGGTGTCGATGCTCGACGGGCGGATCGTGACAGACCAGGTCCAAGAGCAAGGTGCGCACGAGGTCGTCGATGAGCCCATATGACGTTCTTCGGACGGCGTTCACTTCCATGGGCGCCAACAAAATGCGGGCCGGATTGACATTGCTCGGCATGGTGATCGGCGTCACAGCCGTCATCTCGCTTATGGCGATCGGCAAAGGCGCCCAAGAGTCGATCACCTCGCGGATCGAGTCTCTTGGCACGAACCTGCTTTTCGTGCGACCCGGCGCGTCCAGTCAGGGCGGCGTTTTCGGCGGACAAGGGTCTGCCGGAACGCTGACGCTGGATGACGCCTACGCGATGCTCGACCCCACCCTTACGCCGTCGGTGGCCGCGGCTGCGCCCGAGCTCAGCATCGGCGGACAGATCGTGGCTGGCCGCGAGAACACCTCGACGCAGATAATCGGCGTCACACCGGAGTACGAGTTCGTCAGGAACTACTCCGTCGCGTCCGGTTCATTCGTCACGGCCGGGCATGTCTTGAACCGCTCCGAAGTGGTGGTGCTGGGTTCGCGGGTGGCTGAGACGCTCTTCGGGTTCCGCGACCCGGTTGGGCAGACGGTCCGCATTAACGCTCGACAATTCGAGGTCATCGGCGTGCTGGAAAGCCAAGGCGGCAGCGCGTTTGGCCTATTCGATGATCAGGCGCTTGTCCCGGTCACCACGGCGTACTACCGGCTGTCGGCGCAACGCACGAACCAGGGCGGCGTCAGCGTTGGATCGATCAACGTGCAGGTGCGTGACGGCTACGACATGGACACGGCGGTCGATGAGATCGCGACTCTGCTCCGGCTGCGCCACCGAACCACGGAGGAAGACGACTTCACCGTAAGCAGTCAGCAGGAGACAATCGAAACGCTCGAAGAGACGACGGACGTGTTCATCATGTTCCTGGGCGGCATAGCCGGCATATCCTTGCTCGTGGGCGGCATCGGGATAATGAACATTATGTTGGTGTCGGTCACGGAGCGCACCCGCGAGATCGGAATCCGCAAAGCGATGGGCGCCAAGCGTCGAGACATTCTGTTCCAGTTCGTGTCGGAAGCGTCCTTGTTGAGCCTCGGTGGGGGCATCGCGGGAGTGGTTGCGGGCTACGTCCTGGCACGAATGTTGGATGGACGCGACCTCGCCGGTCAGCCGTTCGAGACGGCGTTCTCCACGGATATCGCAGCGCTCGCTCTAGTGGTGTCGGTCGTCATTGGCCTCTTCTTCGGAATCTATCCTGCCATGCGGGCGGCGCGGCTGCATCCGATTGATGCACTCAGGTACGAATAGCACGAATCTGCAGGCCGCGCCTCAGCGGTCGCCAATGACCATCCACAGCGGGGAGAACAATGAACAACAAGCTATTCGTCGTTCTGATTGTTGGTATGCTGGTCGTCGGCCTCGGCATGGGCGGCGCCTTCGCGGGCGGGGTCGCTTACGAGCGTGGCGGCGAAGAGACGCCGCTCGTCGTTGCGGCGCCCGAGCTCCCGTCGCCTTCCGGAACCTCATACGACGCGCTGCCGGTTGACGCCGATCAGGCGGCCGCGCTGCGAGATCAACTTCAGTCGGGCAATCTGTCCCCTGAACAACTTCAGGAGATTCGGCAACAGTTCCAGGGTCGGGGTGGAGCCAGCGGTCCGGGAGGCGGAGGATTCGGCGGAGCCGGCGGATTCGCCGGTGGGTACGTCGGCAGCGGAAACTTGATCGGGACCGTCGACGCTGTCGCCGACAACGTCATCACGCTGAACACGGCGCAAGGCCCTCTTCAAGTGACGTTGGGTCCGGACACGGTCATACGAGACTTCGTCCAAGTCAATCCGGAGGACCTGGTCATCGATGCCAGCGTAACCGTCACGGGTGAAAGAAGCGAAGACGGCGGATTCGACGCCGTTTCGATCTTCATCACTCCCGAAGACCTCGGATTGGGTGGGTTTAGCGGATTCGGCGGCTTCCGGGGCGGTCGCGGGCAGGTGCAATCTCCGTAACCTTCAACCTCTCCGGCCGGCGCCAGGACGAAGAAATCGGACCTTGCACCGGGATTTCATGAACAATAGTTAACGAATTCCCAATGGATAATCGCTTGCCAAGCGCTCGCTCAAGTAGTACATTTACTAACTGAGGGAATTTTCTGCGGCCCGTCGGCCACATTGGATCAACCCCCACATTCATCGGGAGGTCCGCCCTAGCGCACTATATATGGACGTTATATTCAGAATCATAGGTATCGCGCTCCGACACCCGTGGCGGCTGTTTGGGGCCTACGCCTGTACGGCGGGAGCACTCGTAGCATACGTGATGCTCCCTCGATATTTCGGCAAAGCCATTGACGAAATCATCGAGGTGTTTGAATCCGGCGAGTACTCCCAGGACGCCATCCTCTCGATAGTCCTCGTGATCTTCGTTCTCAGCGTAGCCCGAGGAACTCTATCCTTCTTCCAGACCTACCTCGGCGAAGCACTCTCCCAATTCGTTTCTTACGATATACGCAATGCGTTCTACGTCCACGTTCAGCATATGAGCTTCGGGTTTCACGACCGGCATCACACGGGCAACCTGATGTCTCGTGTCATCACCGACGTCGAAAACATCCGCATGTTCATCAACATGGGCTTGGTTCGGACGCCGTACTTCGTGGCTCTGTTCGTGGCAGTCGCCGCCATTCTGCTTCGGATGGACTGGCAACTCGGTCTGATCAGCATCAGCTTCATGCCGATCGTCGCATTCTACTCCGCCGTTGTCCGGCTGAAGATGAGGCGCATTTGGCTGATCGTCCAAGAAAAGATGGCCGAGATGAGCACCGTCATGCTGGAGAACTTCTCCGGCGTCAGAGTCATCAAGGCATTCGCATCCGAGCCGTACGAAGAGGTCAAGTTCGACGCCAAGAACCTTGATGTCACCAGTCGATACATAGAGGCTGAGAAACTCAGGGCTTCCAGCACGTCGTTCATGCTGTTTACGTTCCTGGTCGCGATGGGCCTGATCCTCTTTTTCGGAGGCAGGAAGGTGATCGCTGGCGACATGACCCCAGGTGAGTTGGGTCAGTTCATTTTCTATCTACAGATATTGCAGATGCCAGTCAGGATGACCGGTTGGCTGGTTAACTCATACGCCCGCGCGACCTCGGCCGGTGAGAGGTTGTTCGAGATACTAGACTACCAGTCGCCGGTTGAAGAAGCGTCTGGCGCCAGGCAAATGCCGAGAACCAGCGGCCGGGTCCATTTCGACAACATCAGCTTCGGCTACAACGGAGACAAGAAGGTGCTCAAGGGCATCGAACTCGAAGCTACGCCAGGACAGGTAATCGCACTGCTCGGCGCTCCGGGCAGCGGCAAGACCAGCCTGGTTAACCTGATACCGCGGTTCTACGATGTATCGAGCGGCAGCATCACCTTGGACGGAACCGATATTCGCGACGCCACGCTGGAATCTCTAAGACGGAACATTGGCATCGTGCAGCAGGATGTCTTCCTCTTTACGACAACCGTGCGGGAGAACATCGCATACGGTCGGGTCGACGCCACGGATGAAGAGATCAAGCGCGCCGCGAAAGTGGCCCAACTCGACGAATTCATCGAAACTTTGCCTGACGGCTATGACACACAAGTCGGAGAGCGTGGCTCCACCCTGTCCGGCGGACAGAGGCAGCGAATGTCCATCGCTCGCGCGGTCCTGATGGACCCGCCGGTGCTGATCCTCGACGATTCAACGTCCAGCGTGGACGCCCAGACCGAAGACCAAATCCGCCTGGCAATGACATCTGTCATGGAGAATCGGACAACATTCGTCATCGCCCACCGACTCAGCACGGTTCACAGGGCCGACGTTATCCTGGTCCTTCAGGAAGGCGAAGTCGTGGAACGCGGCGCCCACCAGGAGTTGCTTGCTCTTAACGGACACTACAGGGAAATTTACGAGCTGCAACTCCGTCCCCAGGAAGAGGTCATGCGCGAGATCGAAGCCCCGTTGTTAGGCGACAATCTCGCGACCTCAAACGATTCGTAACAGAGAAGGCGATCACGACTAGAAGCCGACCTCGCCGAAAATTCCAAAGGAGTTCGCGCAAATATGGCAGGTGGAGGGATGTTCCACGGAGTAAGCCGAGGGCATCCGGACGAAGAAGTATTTGGCTCTGTCTACAACCAGCGTGTCGTAGGCCGGCTTTTGCCGTACATTCTCCCGTACAAGGGCTTGGCGCTGTTGGCGTTTGGCGCCATGTTGGTGTACACCGCCACCCAGGTCGCAATCCCTTGGCTCATCAAGATCGCGATCGACAACTACATTGTCCCCGGCGATCTAGACGGGCTGACCGCGATATTCGTCCTGTTTATCGGAATCGCCCTGGTAAACTGGATTGCGAACTATGTCCAACAGTACTCCATGGAAAAGGTCGGTCAGGGCGTCCTTTACAACCTGAGGCAGAAGCTGTTCGGCCATGTCCAAAAACAGTCGATGGCCTTTTTCGACAAGACCGAGGTCGGACGCCTGATGTCCCGTGTCATGGGCGACGTATCTCAGCTCCAGGAGTTCGCGGCCCTCGTGGTCATGACAGCCGGTGAACTGCTTGCCCTAGGCGGAATCGTCGTCGCATTGCTCGTGATGAACCTGAAGTTGGGCCTCGTCACGATGAGCGTAATCCCGGTGTTGATGCTCATCATGGCGGTCTGGCAGCCATTCGCGCGCAAGGCGTTCATGAAGGTTCGCGTGGCAATATCCATCGTGAACTCGTCGTTCAACGAGAACATCACCGGAGTCCGCGTCGTCCAGGCGATGAACCGGCAGGATCTCAACGAACTTCAATTCGACGAGAAGAACACGACCCATAGGGACACAAACCTTTGGGCCAGCAAGCTCTCGGCAGGCCTGCTCCCGGCGGTCGACGTATTTACAGCGGTGGCCATCGGCCTAGCCATCTTCTTCGGCTCTCGCATGATCGCCGGCGACGACATGGAAGTGGGCGCCCTTGTGGCCTTCATCCTTTACATTCAACGTTTCTTCGACCCGATTCGAAACATGACGATGCAGTACACCCAGCTTCAGCGGTCAATGGCCTCGGGAGCTCGGATATTCGACCTCATGGACTGGAAGCCCGATCTTGTAGACGCGCCGGGCGCCATTACTGCACCGCCGATCAAAGGGGACATCCAACTCAAGGACCTCACTTTCAGTTACGTCCCAGGTGAGGATGTCATCAAGAACGTCAACCTGCACATCGAGCCGGGCGAAGTGGCGGCTATCGTCGGCCCGACGGGCGCAGGCAAGACAACGCTGGTCTCGCTGTTGTCGCGGTTCTACGACGTCCCCGAAGGCATGGGCGCAATACTCGTCGACGGCAACGACATCAGAGACGTGAAACGGGCATCGCTGGCAGGCCAGATGAGCATGGTGCTGCAAGAGCCGTTCCTCTTCTCCGGCACCGTGGCAGAGAACATCAAATACAACCATGTCAACGCCACCCGCGAGGAGATGATTACCTCGGCCGAGGCGGTTGGGGCGCATGACTTCATCATGCGGCTCGAAGACGGATACGATACGTTCCTGGCAGAGCGCGGCATCAACCTGAGCGTCGGCCAGCGTCAGTTGATCAGCTTCGCGAGGGCGTTGGTGGCCGACCCCAAAATACTGATCCTGGACGAAGCCACGGCCAACATAGACAGCTACACTGAGATGCTCATCCAGCGGGCGCTGTTGCGGCTGCTCAAAGGCCGCACGGCGATCGTAATCGCCCACCGGTTGTCCACTATCCGAGGCGCCGACAAGATCGTCGTCCTGAATCTGGGCGAAGTGGTCGAAGTCGGCAACCACGAGGAACTCTTGGAAAAAGACGGACTCTACGCCCACCTCTACAAGATGAACTACGCGGCCATCGAAGCGCCCATCCCGGTGTCCGAAAACGGGCACTGACCGACTCGGATCCGACCCTCGACATTGAGATTCCACGGAGTCAACCAACAATCGTCCCGACTGTGTCGGGACGATTCTGTTTTGTCGGCCAAACCGACTCCCTCCTACAACGAGTCATAACTCCTCGTTCCGGTCACCACGACGTCAGCGGAGACCGAGCCAAGTTTCTCTTTGCAGCGAAGACTTGAGGCGCATACAAGTCCAACCTTCCGATGATCCGGCTCTGATACAATGCGCCCTGCCCTACCCGATTGAACGTACCAGCGGAAATGGCGTGAGCCGGGGTAACCGGGCGATCGAAGATCGTCTGTCGCAGGCAAGGACCATGCCAGACACCATCTACACCATCGGACACAGCAACCACACCTGGGAGAGCTTCAGCGCCCTGCTCCGGGCGCACGCCATCGAGCTCCTGATCGACGCGCGGACCAACCCGGTGTCCAGGTTCGCCCCATTCTCCAACAGTCGGACGCTGCCTGGCCTGCTAGAGCAAGAGAACATCGAGTATGTCTATCTGGGTGGCCCGCTCGGCGGCAAACCCGCCGACGAGTCCTTCTACGACGCCAAAGGCAAACCGGACTATCGCAAGATGCGGGCCGAGGACGCCTTCCAAGAAGCCGTCGACGAGGCCGCGTCCATGGCGCAACGCTCGAACGTAGTGCTCATGTGCTCAGAAGAGGACCCGAGCCAGTGCCACCGACTGCTTTTGCTGGGACCCGCGCTCGAAGAGGCCAGGGGCTTTCACATGCTCCACATCCGCACATCCGGCGAAGTCGTCACCACCGGACGTCTGGGGCGGCTGCGGAAACACACCCAGCAGATCCAAGGCACGCTGCCAAGTGTCTGATCTGGTAAAGGACACAATTTGGTCCCACCCGCCCGCGATTGCTTCTGGGGGACGCCCCCAAGCCCCCGGGCAAGAGGGCTTTGCCCCCTTGCCGATCCCCCTATATTCCGTCTGGCCGACAGGCCGTTCGTCTCGCCAGGTGACGCTCACCACGGTAAATATGTCTCGAGGCATACGGCGTTCCAGGGTTCACACTCGCGACGTCGCGAGGGAGTCCAGAGGCAAGCTCCCTCTGGCAAGGGTCCTAGGGGATGTGCCCCTAGAATTGAACCTTGCGGGCGGGCGGGTGGGACAAAATGCGTCCGCTAAGACATCGACACAAATCAAGATCTATGTTGTTGAGTATCTTGATTTGCGAAGCTTAATGTTGCGACGCGTGAGTACGCGCCCGAGCGGAATCTGATTGCCACCATGTCCAACCGATTAAACACATCGCAACCTGACCCGAAAACATTCGACGCTGAGAGTATCGGACTTGTCCGCATGTACCCCGTGTCATGAACTGAAGGGACAACACCGTTGGAAACCGCTGAGGCGGCGCCACAGACCAAAACAGACATCAGGAACCGCGCCTGGTTCATGATCTCCGGGCTTGCGGCCGGCCACGCCGTGTTCCACTGGCTCATCCAAAGTTCGGTGGTCGTCCTGCCCGAGATACAAAGCACGTTCCAGCTCAGCGGCATCGGTGTGGGAGTCGTGCTGACCGTGCGGGAGGTCGTGTCGGGGATCGTCGTCCTGCCCGGCGGCATCGTCGTCGACCTGCTCCGGCGACACTGGGGAGTGTTTCTTGCAGCGTGCATTGGCGGATTCAGCCTCGGCACCCTGCTGATGAGTCTGTCTCCGGTCTTCCTGCTGCTGCTGGCCGGGATGGCCATGGTCGCGATCAGCCACTCGCTGTGGCATCTTCCGGCATCGGCTTCGCTGTCGGCGCACTTCCCGGAGAACCGCGGGACGGCGCTGTCGTTTCATGGCGTCGGGGGCAGCGTCGGCGACGTGCTCGGACCGATAGTCACGGGGGCGCTGTTGGCGGTCATGAGTTGGAGGGGCATCCTCGGCATCTACGGGGCCCTGCCATTGTTCCTCGCGTTCATGGCCCTCTGGTCTTTCAAGAACATCGGCGGGACTGCCGCAACTCCGGACCTCCGAGACCGCATCGCCGTTACCAAGCGACTGCTGAGGAACCGTTCACTGTGGACAATCACCCTGGTGAAAGGGCTGCGCGGAATGGCTCTCGCGGCGCTCGTCACCATCCTGCCGTTGTATCTCGCCAACGATCTGGACCTCAGCTCCCAGTCCAGGGGCATTCACATCGGACTCTTGATCGCCATAGGGATCGTCGCCAAGCCGGTCGCGGGACAGCTCTCGGATCGGCTGGGCCGCAAGCGTGTGCTCGTTCCGGGGCTCGTCTGGTCATGCGGAGTCACGCTGTCCCTGCTGGTCGCCGACCAGGGAATCGCACTGACGGTGGCGATAGTTCTCCTCGGCCTATTCCTATATCCGGATCAACCCATAACCACCGCAGCGACTCTCGAGATGGTGGACCGGAACGTCGCATCCACTGCATTAGGTTTGACCGCCTCGGCCGGCTTCTTTCTCAGCTCCTTCTCGCCGATAATCGCAGGCGCGCTCTACGAGTCGAATGGCATCGACGCTGTTCTGTACTACGTGGCAACGCTCTTCGCCTTGGCGGCGATCATATTCGCGATCTTGCCGCTGGGGTCACGAGGAACGAGCGACGAAGGCCGCTGACGGATTTGTTGAGATCGAGTGATGTCGCTGCACTGCGGCGGCACGTGGCGACGGTTTGCCGGGCGGCGCCACCATGCGTCTAAAACAGCGTCGGCTGGTCCGATGACAGGCTCGTCGGGAGAGCGTAGCCGAGGTGTTCGTAGGCGTGGCGGGTGGCGACTCGACCGCGGGGGGTGCGGTTCAGGAAGCCAAGTTGCAGCAGGTAGGGCTCGTAGACGTCCTCGATGGTGTCCGACTCTTCGCTGATGGACGCGGCCAGCGTGTCGATGCCGACGGGGCCGCCGTCGAACTTTTCGATGATCGAGCGCAGCACCAGGTGGTCGATGCCCTCCAGGCCGAGTTGGTCGACCTCGAGCCGTCCGAGCGCCTCGCTGGCGACCTCAGCCGTTATCACGTTGTCGGCCATCACCTGCGCGTAGTCTCGGACCCGCCGGAGCAGCCGGTTTGCGACCCTGGGAGTGCCCCGAGCTCGTCGGGCGATCTCGTCAACGCCGTCAGGCTGAGCTTCGATCTCAAGTATCCGCGACGAGCGGGCCACGATGGTCTGCATCGACTCGTAGTCGTAGAAGTCCAGCCGGTGGACGGAACCGAACCGGTCTCGGAGCGGGGCGCTGACCATGCCGTAGCGAGTGGTGGCGCCGATCAGCGTGAACGGCTTCACCGTAAGGTTCATGCTTCGGGCTTTGAGACCCTTGTCGATCACCCACGAGACGAAGTAGTCTTCCATCGCGGGATACAGAATCTCTTCGACGACGCGGCTGAGGCGGTGAATCTCGTCGATGAACAGCACGTCGTCTTCACGGAGCTGCGTCAGAATCGCCACCATGTCGCCGGGGCGTTCGATGGCCGGGCCGGACGTTGCCTTGATGCGCACGCCCATCTCGGTGGCAATGATGTTGGCGAGCGTGGTCTTGCCGAGGCCGGGAGGTCCGTACAGCAGCAGATGGTCGAGCGGTTCGGCTCGTTGCTGAGCCGCTTTGATGCCAATGTGGAGGTTCTCTTTGAGTTTAGCCTGCCCGACGTAATCCGCCAGCTTCCTGGGTCGGAGGCTGTTGTCAAGTTTGTGGTCGTCTTCTTGTGGAGTCCCGGAGACGACGCGTTGTACTTGGGTCATGCTCGAGCTGCCTCGTTCGAGAGTTGCCAGCACTATACACAAGGCGCTGGATTCGTGCTAGCAAGGACATGGCCGATTGCCGATTAGAACTATTGTTCATTCTATGGTTCGCTGTTTGGAGTGTCAAGCAGCGTCAGGCGTCGCGCATCGAGTATAATCGAGGTTCGAGTCAATCATTTTGTTGCCAGGAGACAGCCATGTTCAGCGAAGAGATCGGCGACGACGCCGAGTTGCGCATGCTCCAACCCCATCACGCCGAAGAGCTTTACGCTCTGGTCGACGCCAACCGGGAGCACCTCAGACGTTGGCTGCCCTGGGTCGACGCCGTTACGTCCGTGGATATGGAGCGAGACTTCATCCAGGCGAGTCTGGGCGGATTCGCGCGAGACGGGAGCTTCGTCGCTGGGCTATGGCATCGAGGCCACATAGCCGGGGCCATCGGCTTGGACCCCATCAATTGGGCCAACAGGATCGCGAGCATCGGCTATTTCCTGGGCGAGATATCCCAGGGCAAAGGGCTGATCACCCGCGCATGTCTGGCGATGGTGGACTACTCGCTGGTGGAACTGAAGCTGAATCGCGTTGAGATTCACGTCGCCACGGAGAACCACCGCAGCCAGGCGATCCCCAAGAGGCTCGGGTTCAAGCAAGAAGGCATCCTGCGGCAAGTGGAATGGTTGTACGACCATTACGTGGACCACATCGTCTTCGGCATGTTGGCGGAAGAGTGGCACGAACTCGCCGGGAAGACCAACGGCGGAGGGAGCAGATGACCGAAGAGCCGTCAGCGAACGAATTTCAGCATCTGAACGAAGAGGTCCGCGACATTTGGGATGCCAACGCCGACTTCTGGGATCAACGGATGGGAGAGGGCAACGACTTCCACAGAGACCTCATCATGCCCAACCAGCTAGCGTTGCTGGACATCCAACCCGGCGACAACGTGCTGGACGTCGGGTGCGGCAACGGCCAGTTCGCCAGGCAGATGGCAGACCGCGGCGCGCGTGTCGTCGGAGTCGATATCGCAGAGCGCATGATCGAAAATGCCGTCTCCCGAAGTCAGGACTACGGCGATCGAGTCCGTTTCGCTGTTGCCGACGCCACCGATGAGAACGCAATGCTGAAGGTTGGCGAGGGAGCTTACGACGCGATCTGCTGCACCATGGCGATCATGGACATGGCCAGCATCGAGCCCTTGAGCTCCGCTGTGCGCCGGTTGCTGAAGCCCGGTGGCCGCTTCGTCTTCTCCGTAATGCACCCTGTGTTCAACTCGCCCAAAGACCTCGTGAGGACGGTAGATCGAACCGAGACCGAGGACGGCCTGATCATCGACACCTACTCCGTCAAGATCTCCAAGTACATCCAGTCCGTCGCGTACAAAGGGCTAGCCATGCTGGGCCAGCCCGAACCCCAACATTACTTCCACCGGCCGATCAGCGGGTTGCTTAACGTCTTCTTCCGCGACGGCTTCACGTTGGATGGGATCGAGGAGCCGGTGTTCGGCAGCGACACTGCTCCGAACGGCACTCTGGACTGGGACAATTTCAACCAGATACCGCCCGTGCTGGTCGTCAGGCTACGTCCGGGCACTGCCCGATGAGTCAAGACCGGCCCGGCTGGTCCGAAGAAGATTCAACCCTCTACGAGCAGCTCGCGCTGGTCGCGGTCCCGTGCCGCGAAGAGCAGCTTGCCACCTTGATTACGCAAATCCCATTCGGCGTCGACGAAAGCTTCCGGATAGTTGAGTTGGCGTGCGGCGGCGGCAGTCTGGCTCGGGCTTTGATGGAGCTGTACCCACGAGCAACATTGCTTGCGATGGACGGCTCTTCCAGTATGCTCCGGGCTGCGCGGCAGCGTCTAGTCGGTTTTGGATCCAGGGCGGAAGTGGCGTCGTTCGATCTGGCCGCCGATGACTGGTATGTTCGGATCGAAGGCGCCGGTTGTGTCATCTCCACGCTGGCAGTCCACCACCTCCCAGATGAGGGCAAGCGCCGGTTGTTCCGGTCCGTCTTCGACCGCCTGCATCAGACGGGAGCGCTGTTGATCGCCGACGTCATCGCCGGGTTCAGACCGCAGACCTGGGGCTTGCACGCGGACCTCTACGATAGAATCGCCAAGGCGCAGTCTCTCTCCTCAACGGGATCACGCAACCTGGTCGAGCAATTGGAACGGGAAGAGTGGAATTTGTTCCGCCACCCCGACCCCGTGGACATGCCAGCAACAATCGGCGAACAACTCGCTTGGCTCGGCGAGGCGGGGTTCCGGGATGTGGATTGCTGGTGGCTCCGGGCAGGACACGCGGTGTTCGGAGGGTACAAGACCGCGTGGGTCGGAAAATCCCATGGTGTGCCGATAAACGGTCCCTCGTACGACCACGCGCTAACCGCCGTATTCGATGCGCTGGCAAATTGACACCCACGCGGCCAAAACATACACTCGGACCAACCTCGACGAAACCCCAACGTCCCAGTCAGGAGAACTCGCCGTGCCAAGCACAAACAAATCAGAATGGGAAGAGAACACGCTCGGTCCGGTGAAGAATCGGTTCGGCGAACGGCGCGAGCGCTTCGAAACCGCGTCCGGCCTCGATATCGACACGACCTACTCTCCGGAAGATCGATCCGGCGCAGCCGACGCCGACGACCGCGAATACCCGGGTGAATTCCCGTACACTCGCGGCATTCAGCCCAACATGTACAGAGGCAGGTACTGGACGATGCGCCAGTATGCCGGGCTTGCTTCGCCCGAGGAGTCGAACCGTCGATACCGCTACCTGCTTAGTCAAGGGCAAGAGGGCCTGAGCATCGCCTTCGACCTTCCGACGCAAACCGGATACGACTCCGATCATCCCCTGGCCCGCGGCGAGGTCGGTCGCACCGGAGTCCCCATCAGCAGCCTGGCCGACTTGGAAGTGCTGTTCGAAGGCATCCCCCTGGACCAGGTCAGCACCTCGATGACCATCAACTCCACTGCCTCCATCCTTCTCGCGATGTATGTGGCTCTGGCTCGCAAACAGGGAGTGTCGCTCGACAAACTGAACGGCACCGTCCAGAACGACATTCTCAAAGAGTACATCGCCCGGAGCACGTACATCTACCCTCCCCAGCCCTCGATGCGGTTGGTCACCGACACGTTCTCGTTCTGCGCGGAGGAGGTCCCGCGCTGGAACACGATCAGCATCAGCGGTTATCACATGGCCGAAGCCGGAGCGACGGCCGTTCAGGAGCTCGCCTTCACGTTCGCCAATGCAATCGCGTACGTTCAGGCGGCGCTCGACACGGGCATGGACATCGATACCTTTGGCGGCAGGCTGTCGTTCTTCTTCGTAGCCCAAAGCAACCTGTTCGAGGAGATCGCCAAGTTCCGCGCGGCTCGTAGGATGTGGGCCAAGATCATGCGCGACCGTTTCGGGGCGAAGAACCCTCGTTCGTGGATGTGTCGGTTCCATACCCAGACGGCAGGCGTGACGTTGACCGCCCAACAATCGGAGAACAACGTTGTCCGGACGACGCTTCAGGCGCTGTCAGCGGTCCTCGGCGGCACCCAGTCGTTGCACGTAAACTCACGTGACGAAGCCCTTGCGCTGCCCACCGAGGAGTCGGTCCAGCTTTCGCTGCGCACGCAGCAAGTGCTCGCCCACGAATCGGGCGTCAGCGACACGGTCGACCCCTTGGCCGGTTCGTACTACGTGGAATCGCTTACCGACAGACTCGAACAGACGGCTTTCGAGTACATCAAACGCATCGACGACATGGGCGGAGCCATGGCCGCGTTGGACAACGGCTTCCAGATCAACGAAATCCACGAGAGTGCGTTCAAGTACCAGCGCTCTGTCGAGTCCGAGGAACGCATCGTCGTCGGCGTCAACCGCTTCCAGACCGAAACTCCGCCCATCGAGCAGCTTCAAACCATCGACCGATCCCAGACGGAACGCCAACTCGCCCGTCTCGCCAAGGTCAAGCAAGACCGCGACGACGCCCGAGTCGCGTCAACCCTCGAACGGCTGGCCCGGGTCACCGCCGGAACCGAGAACACCGTGCCGGCGATAATCGACTGTGTCGAAGCGTACGCCACCCTTGGGGAGATCGCGGACGTGTTCCGAGACGCGTTCGGCACACAACAGGAACAATCACCGTTCTAGGTTATTCTGGCGCCAACGAAAGTTTGGTCCAAAAGCAGCTTTGTCCGTTTGTGGTGAGTGCCGATGTGCCGGCGCTCACCACAAACGGAAAGAACGACACTCCGTGACAGGTTCCGAAGACATATCGCTTCGACCTGTCGGTTCAACCCGGCAACGTACATAGGCATGGCAGCGGACGGCAGAGTTGGCTGAGGATGGGGGCAACCATGAATCACCGGGACGAAACAAACGCGGCGCTCACACCATATAAGGTCTTGGACCTGACCGAAGGCGGGTCCAACTGGTGCGGCAGGGTCCTCGCCGACTTAGGCGCGGATGTGATCAAGGTCGAACCTCCCGAGGGGAGCCCTACCCGGCTGATCGGCCCGTTCTTTCAGGACAAAGTAGATCGAGAGCACAGTCTGTTCTGGTACTCCTACTGTCTCAACAAGCGTGGCGTGACGCTCGACTTGGAGAGCACCGAAGGCCGGAACCGCTTCAGGGAACTGGCCGTCGCCTCGGACATCGTGTTGGAATCGTTTGAGCCCGGTTATCTGGATGGCCTCGGCCTGGGCTACGATGACCTGAGCAATATCAACCCTGCGATCGTGGTCACATCCATCACCCCATTCGGACAAACCGGACCGTATGCCCACTACAAGGCCACTGATATCGTAGGATGGTCGATGGGCGGGATGCAGTGGATGGCAGGAGACGAAGACCGGCCTCCGGTGAGGATAAGTGTCCCTCAAGCCGAACTGCACGCTGGAGCGCAAGGCGCGGCAGGTTCGATGGCCGCTCTCTGGCATAGCCAAACCACCGGCGAGGGACAGCATGTGGATGTGTCCATGCAGACTGCCGTCATCTGGACTCTGATGAACGCCACTCCATTTCCGCCTCTGCACAAGGTCAACAAGAAGAGAGGGGGGCCGTATCTTAATCTGGGTTCATTTGGGATCAGAACAGTTTACCCCTGCAAAAACGGGCACATCAACTCCCTGCTTGTGGGTGGCGTCCTGGGCGGAGCCTCTCTGACTGCGCTGGTGCGCTGGATGTCTGAAGAAGACATGGCCCCGGCGTTCATGCAGGAGCGTGATTGGATGGCCTGGGACTTAAGCGTCTTGGAGGCCCAGGGCGAGGAGGGAGTCAGGGACATTAAGGCCGTCGAAGAGAATTTTTCTCGGTTCTTCCTGTCCAAGACCAAGGCGGAACTTTTTGAACGAGCATTCTCCGACCGGATATTGGTCGCGCCGTGCAACAACGTCAGGGACATCCTGGAAGACCCTCAGTTGGAGGCTCGCGACTTCTGGACTCAGGTCCATCATCCGTCGTTGGGCCGCTCTCTGACCTATCCGGGAGCGTACATCAAACTCAGTGAAACCCCGATTGTCCAAAAACGACCTGCGCCCGCCATCGGCGAGCATAACGACGAAGTGTTCGGCAGCGCCAAACCAGCGAAAGCCGTCGCCCAGGCTGCATCATCCAAGGCGATGGCGTTCGAAGGTCTGAAAGTTCTCGACCTCACGTGGGTGGGCGTCGGGCCGATCACCATAAAGTATCTGGCCGACAACGGAGCAGATGTTATCCACGTGGAGTCGGTGACTCGCCCCGACGTGCTTCGAACGACGCCGCCGTTTAAGGACGGCGAACCCGGATTCAACCGCAGCCAGTTCCCGGCCAGCTACAACACCAGCAAGCACGGCCTCGGACTGAACCTTGCCAGGCCGGAGTCTCGGGAATTGATCAGGCGGATTATCGCCGAGTGGCAACCCGACGTCATATCCGAGTCCTTTACCCCCAGGGCTATGCGTAACTGGGGACTCGACTACGAGAGCGTTCGAGAGATCAAACCCGACATCGTCTATTTCAGCACCTGTCTTCAAGGCCAGACAGGGCCTCGGGCGCTGTATGCAGGTTACGGTGGTTTGGGCGCTGCGCTGGCAGGCTTCTACACCATAGCAGGATGGCCCGACAGAGACCCCACCGGACCTTACGGGGCATACTCTGACTTCGTCAACCCGCCCAACGCAGTGGCCGCTATCATAGCCGCCCTCGATTACAAGCGTCGCACAGGCAAAGGGCAACACCTGGACCTCGCGCAATACGAGGCGGCGATACAGTATCTGACTCCCGCTATCGCTGACTACGTGGCCAATGGCAGGATATCACGGCACACGGGCAACGCCGATGACTCCTACGCTCCTCATGGAGTTTACAGGTGCAAAGACGAGTCCCGTTCGATGACCGGACTTGATGAGTCCTGGTGCGCCATCGCCGTGACATCGGACGAGGAATGGGAGGCCCTGTGCAAAGTTATGGGCAGCCCTGAACTGGCGCATGACGAACGCTTTTCGACAATAGATTCTCGCCAGGCGAACTCAGAAACGTTGGACGAGATTATCGGACATTGGACATCAGGATACGAGGCGCACGAGGTTATGCGCGTCCTTCAGGGGGCCGGCGTGCCTGCCGGAGCCGTCCAGAATCAGTCCGACCTTTGGGACGATCCTCAACTCAAACACAGGGATTTCTTCCAGTGGCTCGACCATACCGAGTGCGGCCCGATGCCATACGACGGTCTCCAGTTCCTGCTGTCCAAGACGCCGGGAAAGCTGCGAATGCCTCACGCCTTGGTGGGCGAACATAACGAGCTGATTCTCAAGAAATGGCTCAAGCTGTCCGACGATGAGATCACCGAACTCATCGTGGCCGAGGCACTGGAAGTTAGCTGACTTGTCGCCTGCCAACGGCCGCACACTCACCCTCGTAAAGCACTCGCTCCCCATCGTGGACCCGGACTTGCCGCCGAGCCGCTGGGAGCTGTCACACGAAGGACGCAGGCGATGCACCACGCTGGCCGACCGGATTTCGCAGTTCGACCCAGTCGCCATCCACGCCAGCGTCGAACCCAAGGCGACGGAAACCGCGAAGATCGTTGCACAGCGTTTGGACGTGCCACTGTCGGTCCGGGAGGGACTGGAAGAGCACCATCGGGACGATGTCCCATTCTTCCGTGATCCCTCCGATTTCGACGATGCGATAGCTCGGTTGTTCGAGGCGCCGGACGATCTGGTGTACGGCGCCGAGACGGCGAATCAAGCGCTCACTCGGTTCGAGCGGGCGCTGTTGACGATCATCGACTCGCAGCCGAACTCCAACACCGTGGTCGTCTCGCACGGGACCGTGATCGCGCTGTACTTGGCTAGACACTGCGGCATCGACCCACTGGGCGTCTGGCGATCGCTCGGTTTGCCGTCCTACGCCGTCCTCGCTTTGCCTGGCCCTGAACTGCTGGACATCGTAACGGACATCACATAGAGTTACTGCGCATCTAGATTACGCCGGAGGCAGACCACGTGGACGACCAACTGCTGAGCGAGGACGAGCTCCTCCTCAAGAACACGATCAAAGACTTCGCGGACAATACGATAGCGCCGCGAGCGGCCCATCACGACGAGACCGGTGAGTTCCCCTGGGAAAACATGCGCGGGCTCGCCGAGATGGGGCTGTTTGGGCTGGGCATCGACGAGGAGTACGGCGGCAGCGGCGGCACCAACCGCCAGGTGGCAATCGTCGTCGAAGAGATCGCCCGCGCGTGCGCCGCCACGGCCACGACGTATGGCGCCCACCTGTTCCTATGCCTCCACTTCATCCAGATGTATGGGACAGATGGCCAGAAACGCCAGTTCATCCCACCACTGGTCAAAGGGGAGACGATCGGCGCGTTCGCCCTCACCGAGCCCGATTCCGGCTCTGACGCGGCCGCCATGCACACTACAGCGACCGGCTCCGATGGGTCGTACCTGTTGAACGGTTCCAAGACTTTCATCACAAACGCCGACGAAGCCGATGTGCTGATCGTGATGGCATCCGTGGACCGCAGTCTGAGGGCCAGGGGCATCATCGCCCTGATCGTGGAAAAAGACTCCACCGGCCTCAGCATCAACCCTCTGCACGGCAAGATGGGCATCCGCGCATCTTCGACGGCTGAAGTCGTGTTCGACAACTGCGCCGTGCCGATGGAGAACAGGCTCGGAGACGAAGGGGCCGGCTTTCGAGAGGCGATGGAGGTGCTGAACGGCAGCCGCTTAACGATCGCGGCCCAATCCGTCGGCATCGCACAGGCCGCCTACGACTCGGCGCTGGCCTACGTTCAGCAGCGGCGCGCCTTCGGACAGCGGCTGGCCGATTTCCAGGGGTTACAGTGGATGCTCGTCGACATGGCCACCAGCATCGAAACCGCTCGACTCCTGACGCATAAGGCCGCCACCCTGCGCGATAACGGTCTTCCGTACATCACCACGGCGTCCATGGCAAAACTCCACGCGTCGAAAGTTGCCGTCGAGTGCGCTGACAAGGCGGTCCAGATGCACGGCGGCATCGGCTACTTCGCCCCGACAGACGCCGAACGCTTCTACCGTGACGCGAAGGTGATGGAGATCTACGAGGGCGCCTCGGAGGTCCAGCGCCTGATTATCGCTCGAAACATCATCCCCCGAGAAGAATCCGGAAACTGAAGGATCAACCATGACCGAACAGACAGGCGCCAGTCCCTGCACCGCGCGACATCTCAACCACGTGGCCATCGCCGTAAACGACATCGAGGAAACCATCAAGTTCTATCAGGATACGTTCGGCGCAGGTCAGGGTGAAATCGAAAACCTGGAAGATCAGGCCGTTCTCGCGGCCCTCGTCCGTATTGGCGGGTCGCAGATCGAGTTCATCCAGCCGACCGACCCCGAAGGCGGCGTCGCGCGATTCATCGAACGCAGGGGCGAAGGTGTGCATCACATCTGTTTCGAGGTCGAAGATCTCCAGGGCACTCTCGATAGGCTGGGAGAATCCGGTACGCAACTAATCGACAGCGCGCCGCGCGAGGGCTTGTCAGGCATGATCGGGTTCATCCATCCTCGGTCGACCAGAGGCGTATTGATCGAGCTCGTGGACCAGAGCACGGCGAAGAGGTAGCGCGATGAATTCAGACATTATGCGTGTGCTGGTGGCGAAGCCCGGCTTGGACGGACACGACAGAGGCGCCAAGATCATCGCCCGGGCGTTGAGAGACGCCGGCATGGAAGTGATCTACACCGGGATTCGACAGACTCCCGAGATGATCGTCGAGACCGCCCTCCAAGAGGACGTCGACCTGATCGGACTCAGCATACTGTCCGGCGCTCACATGGAGCTGTTCCCGATGATCATGACCGGCCTCCGCGACAACGACATGGGCGACGTTCCCGTCATCGCCGGCGGCATCATCCCAGAATCAGATCGCCGCGCGCTTGAGGACATCGGCGTGAGCGCAATCTTCGGTCCAGGCACGTCGACCGCCGATATAGTCGATCACGTGCGCACGCTGACGCCGCGTGAGTAACCGTGGCGGACGGTCAAGGGGATGGCATTGGTCGTGCTAGTTGACCTCGGGCGCCTCTATCGTCACCGGCTTGCCGTAATCTGACAGCTTGATCGAGATGGCGGCGGAGCCTGTTCCCGATAGGCCCACGTCTCCGAGGGCGAATCCGAGCGAGTCCAGATCGACCGGCGCTTCCAACGCGACCTCTCGTATGAGCAGATCGTCGACGCCGATCCAGATGTCGGCGGGCGTCTCGGCTCCCCCATCGGCCACCAGTGCCAATTGAGCAACGCCGGTCAGATGGTGCAGCCCTTGGCCGTTCCGTTCCTCCACTCCCACATAGACGGCGTCGCTGACGGCAGGCGTCCCGCCGCGCGCGAAGTCGGCTGGATTGGGTATGCCTACGCCCTCAACGGACTTCTCCCATCTGCCCGACTGTTGGTTCGTCGTGTAGGTCACGCCCCCGATCGTGACGATGTCCATCTCCAGGACGAACACAATGATAGATAGGCTCAGGTTTCCGCGTGTTCGGTCCGGAGTCACGACGTCGCCGACATAGCTGATCGGGACAGTTAACTCTGCTCCCTGGTTGGATGCGGTGAGGTCGCCGCTCACGTCAAAATGGAACGAGTCCGCAGCGGCCATCGCGTTCGCGGAGTCGCGCAACAGAGCGTCGGTGTCCGGCAGGTCGACTGGCGCTGGGGCGCTGACGGCAGCGGGTGTCTTGGTTGGAGTCGGAGGCGCCAGCGTAGGCGTTGGAATCGGCGTCGGCGTCGGCGTGCGTGTGGGCGTGGGCAGCGGCGAGGGTGTCAGAGTGGGTATGACGGTTGGAGTCGCAGTAGGCGCTGGTGTTGGAGTGGCGTCGACGCCGCCGCCACAAGCGGGCGCCATTGCCAGCAACAGCAAGCCGAACCACATTGCCAATCTTCGCGGCCAGAACATGGCTCGGATTATATTGCACACCTCGTTCGGCCGCCAACCGACCGCGGTCTCGATGCTATACTTCCCCATGGCATCAATAATTCCCGTCAAGGCATCACTGTGAAGAAAGCAATAATATTCGATTTCGACGGCGTCATCCTCGACACGGAGACGCCCGACTACGAGTCCTGGGCTGACCTGTTCGAAGCATACAACGTGCAATTGGACCTTGAGGTTTGGTCCCCGCTGATAGGCGGGGATGTGGCGTTCAGCGTCTACCAGCACTTGGAGGACTTGACGGGCATCGCTTTTGATCGGCCCAAACTGCGGAAGACCCGGCACGCAACCTACGTCAGAATGGTTGAATCGAATCCAGTCCTGCCTGGTGTCTTGGAGTACCTCGAGTCCGCCGCTCGACTTAACCTAAGTCTGGCTGTTGCATCCAGCTCAAACGGAGGCTGGGCACAGTCCCATTTGGAGCGATTGGGGTTGATCGACTTCTTCTCGGCTGTTCGGACCGCTGATGACGTCGCCAGGGCAAAAACCCCCATCCGGACGTATACCTCGCGGCTCTGGACGCCCTGGGAGTCGCCCCCGCCGATGCCATTGCCATCGAGGACTCGCCTACCGGCATAGCGGCCGCCAAGCGAGCCGGCATATTCTGTGTCGTGGTGCCCAACCCAATGACCCGAAACCTTCCTGTCGAGGAAGCAGACATACGTCTGGAGTCGTTGGCCGATCTCTCGCTGGACGGATTGATGCGCCAGGTCGCTTCCACCGAGGCGACCGGAGCCTGAGCCGCCTTGACCCTGTTTTGGGCGTGATATAGACTCCGGTCACCAAAGCCCCGTTCCCAATTCCCTGCGCCAGCGGCAGGCAGTCTTAATCTCAGGAGCAACATCGCAATGAGGCTTGTTCTGAAAGCGGATCGATTGATCGACGGAACCGGCGCCGTTCCGGTTGAGAACGCCGCGGTCGTCGTCGAATCCGGTCGAATCACCGAGGTGACGACACAAGATAGAATTCAGACCGGCGAGCGCGACGACGCGGACACTGTCACGGTCCCGGGCGGCACGCTCATGCCTGGGTTCATCGAAGTCCACACCCACATCCACTGCTCGGCCCAGGCTGACGCCTACCGTCATATCACGACCGAAAGCAACGAAACGTTCCTCATGCGCGGCGTGCAGGCCGTTCGAGCAGCACTGAGCTCGGGCGTGACGACCATGCGCGATCTGGGCAGCCGAAACCCGGTCATCTTCCCGCTGAAGCAGGCCGTTGAAGACGGCATCGTCCCCGGCCCGCGGATGCTGGTCGCAGGCACCCCGATTACCACAACCGGCGGCCACTGCAACATGTTCGGCACCGAGGCCGACACGAGCGACGAAGTGGTCGCCGCCGTGCGCGGCCAATTCAAGTCCGGCGCCGATTGGATCAAGGTCATGTCCACCGGCGGCGGATTCACTCCCGGAACCAACGTCCGAGCGCCTCAGTATCCGGTCGAGACGCTCAAGGCCGCGGTCCAGGATGCCGAGCGACTCAACCTGCGTGTCGCGGCCCACTGCCACGCGTCCGCCGGAGTGCGAAATTGCGTTGATGCCGGCGTTCACAACTTGATCCACTGCTCATGGCTGGCAGAGGACCCCGACGAATTGTACGACTACGACACAGACTACGCCGACATGATCGCCGAGGCGGGCATCTACGTCGACCCGACACTCGCCCTCGGCAGGCTCAACCAGCTTAGAGGCAGGGTTCGACCTCTTGGCGCGCCCGAACGCGACCCCGCCCGTAGATTCGAGATTCTCCGAGACATGTGGGACCGTGGCGTCAAATTCGTGACGGGCATGGACGCCGGGATGACCAACGCCAACTTCGACGACTTCGCCTACATACCCCAGGTGATGGTCGAAGAGATGCACATCGCGCCGATGGAGGCCATCGTCTGCTCGACCCAAACCTCCGCCGATTGCCTGGGTGTCCTGGACGAGACGGGCACGCTGGAAGTGGGAAAAGCTGCCGACGTCCTCATCGTCGACGGCAACCCTGTCGAGGACATCACCGCGCTCCACAACGTCAACAGCATCGTCAAACAAGGCGCCGTGGTCAAACGCGAAGGCGAATTGCTAATCTAGCTCCTCCGGCTGCAACGCCGTGCGAATGCACGCGATCCGAGCCGTCTTGTTCTTGCGCACCGGTGGGCCGTTTGCTATATTTGTCGAGCCGAGTGGGGCTGTAGCTCATCTGGG
>DCWO01000121.1 GCA_002328865.1 Dehalococcoidia bacterium UBA2160
CTGACCGCACGTCCCGTATTCGGGAGGAAGCGACAACCATGGAGCACCGAACGCTCGGCCGGACCGGAGTGAAGGTCGCGCCGCTGAGCTTTGGCACGGACAACTTCATGAGCCCGACGCTGGAGCGAGAGTGCACCAGGATGCTCCTCACGGCGATGGACGCTGGTGTCAACCTGCTGGACACCGGTGACGTTTATGCCGACGGCGAGGGCGAACGGGTCATCGGTCGCATCCTAAAAGACAGCGGTCGGCGACACGAGATTCTGATCGGCACGAAGGTTGACCACAGCAGCCGGCCTGGGGCGCCCAACGAGCGTGGTCACTCGCGACTGAACATCATCCGGGCGTGCGAGGCGTCACTGAAGCGCCTGCAGACCGAGTACATCGACCTGTATCAGCCGCATCGCCCGTCCCCAGACATCCCGTTCGACGAAACCCTGGGCGCGGCACGTGACGGAGCAGCCGCCGTACAACCTACTGGACCGTCGCATCGAGAACGAACTCGTCCCGATGGCCCAACGGTGGGGCCCAGGTCTAATCACCTGGGCGCCCATGGCCCTCGGAATGCTCGCAGGTCGATACTCGTCGAACACCGAATACCCGGAAGGTTCCCGAGCCGACCTGCGCGGCAGCTTCTACGCCGATCGAATCACTGCGCGGGGCATCGAGATGGGGCGCGCCTTCGCCGATCTGGCGTCAGAGGCAGGGCTGCCATCCGCCCAACTGGATGTCCTCTGGTGCAAAGACCAGCCCGGCGTGACGAGCCCGTTGATCGGCCCGCGGACTATGGAGCACCTCGAGTCGCTGCTTCCAGTGATGGACATGGAGCTGAGCGACGACCTGCGAGCCGCCTGCGACGCGCTCGTTCCACCGGGCAACGCCGTCGCCGACTTCCACAACACGTCCGGTTGGATGAAGACCACGATGGCAGGGTGACCGCTGAGAGTAACTGCCCGTTCGCGGTGAGTGGCCTGGCCGTCTGCGTCTGGTGGAGAGCTGAATCTTCATCACGGGTGAGCGATCATGATTATCCGTTCGGGGTGAGCGCTTTGGTTGTTCGTTCGTGGTGAGCCTGTCGAACCACTCTCTCGACTCACAAAAGTGCCGCGACGCCACATCGATCGCGGACACCAAAACGATGATCGCTGAAGACACGAAGAGCCTCGCGGACCGCAAGCAAGGAGACACATGGCACAGCAGCACCCAATCGACATCAACTGGGACATGCAAGCCGACGTCGTGGTGATCGGCTACGGCGCGGCTGGCGCGGCGACCGCGATCACTGCCCACGACCTCGGCGCCAAAATCCTCATCCTCGAGAAGGCTCCTGAGGGCGAGGAGGGCGGGAACACCCGAGTCGCCGCCCAGGGTTATCTCAACACTTCGGACGCCGAGAAGGCCGCCGCCTACCTGACCGCGCTGTGCGGACCGTTCACCGTGCCCGACGACATGATCCGCGTGTGGGCCGACGAGATGGGCAAGAACAACGAGTGGGTCGCAAGCATCGGCGGCGACCCGCAGGAGCATCAGCATCCGCCCGCCGGCGTCGAGTACCCGGACCTGCCCGGCTCGGACTCCGTCCACAAGTTCCATCATGGCGACCGACTCGGCTACGCCCACACCTGGTGCCTGTTCGCCAACGCGGTGGCGGAGCGCTCCATCGAGATCCTCTACGATGCACCGGGCGTCGAGCTCATCCAGGACGGCGTCACGCGAGAGATACTGGGGGTTCGCGCCGAGCAGAACGGCGAATCGATCAACGTCGAAGCCAAGCGAGCCGTCGTCCTGACCTGCGGAGGGTTCGAGAACAACCAGGAGATGATCCGGAACTACCTGCCGGGCGTGCCTTACGCCTACACCTCCGGCACCCCGCACAACACGGGCGACGGCGTCCGCATGGCGCAGGTCGTGGGCGCCGACCTCTGGCATATGAACAACTACGCCGGACCGTCGATGGCCCTGAAGGTCCCCGAGCACCGGACCACGTTTGGGATGCTTCCGCTCCACTTCAGTCGAGAGCAGCCCGGCGGCATGATCGTCGTCGGCCCCGACGCCCGACGCTTCACCGACGAGAAGCTGCACACCGCCCACGGCAAGGTCGAGCTCAACGGACGCTGGGGACCGCTGCGGACCCCCTGCCCGATGTACATGATCATCGACCACACCCTGTTCTCCGCGGGCCCGCTATACGACAAAGAATCGAGCAGCGGCTGGAACCGAATCGTCGAGCAATACGAGTGGAGTGACGACAACTCCGCCGAACTCGCAAAAGGCTGGATCACGAAGGCCGACACCCTCGGGACCCTAGCCACAGCAGTCGACCTGGACCCGGCCGCCCTAACTGACACCATCGACCGATGGAACGCCCAGTCCGCGTCCAACCACGACCCCGACTTCAACCGAACCCTGATGCTCGCGCCAATCGAATTCGCACCGTTCTACGCCGTCGAGCTCTCCCCGTCGATGCTCAACACCCAGGGCGGCCCCCGACGCAACGAACGCGCCCAGATCGTCCGCCCCGACGGCGCCCCGATCCCTCGCCTATACAGCTCCGGCGAACTCGGCTCCATCTACAGCTACCTCTACCAAGGCACCGGCAACATCGGCGAGTGCCTGGCCTTCGGCCGCATCGCCGGCCGGAATGCCGCGGGGGAGCGGGAGCGGGGGTAGTTGACAGAGGTCTGTTTGCGATCGCTGCGATAATGCAGTGCGGATATGCGTCACCAGGACGTTTGCTCGTAGGCGGCGCCTTAAAGCTATCGTCGAGATTGGGAGACTTCTTGTGCCATATCCCATAACCAGCGTAATATTAGACGTGTCTGGCGCACTTGGTCCAGGCGTAACCAATCATGGCGCCAGTTACGCGAGTCGGCGCAGCTCCTAATGCTCAAATCTGATCATTTCTCAAGTGTGGAAATGATGTCGGGCGGTAGCTTCAATCGCGGCGGGCGGGACCTCAAGCGAGAGTTGATGCACGGTCCTGAGTTCGTGCATGAGCACGAAGCACTTGGCCCGGAACATGAGTTGACACGGAGTATCATCCCTCTACGAATCCGCAAAAGTTTGGCGCAGAAAAGGAATAGGGGTTCTGAAGGGCATTCCGATGAATCGCACTGAGTTGACAGACTTGATCAACAGCGGGGAGAACTCCGGTGTCGAATTCAAGCGGGACGACATCCGTCCGGAAGCACTGGCCAGAGAGATGGTTGGGTTCCTCAATCTCGAAGGCGGCCAGGTGCTCCTCGGAGTCGAGGATGACGTTACGGTATCCGGCCTCACTCGCGGACCCGCGGAGGCTGAAGAATGGGTGATGGAGGCTGCTCGCACCCAGCTCAGTCCGCCGACTATACCGTACTGGGAAACAATCGAATGGGGTGACGGGAAGATCGTGGGGGTCGTGTCGTTGCCCAGGGATGCTCCCGACAAACCACACAAGGTGCGGCGTGGCTCCGCATGGGTCACCCAGATACGGGTTGGAACGACGACTCGTGATGCGACGAGAGAGGAAGAAGCACGGCTGTACCAGCAGTCGGGGCATCTGCAATACGACCGCAAGCCGGTTCCAGGTTCCTCGTTCTCCGACCTCGACGTTGGGCGGCTAGTCAACTACTTTCGCGACGTTCGCGGGCAGGAATGCCCACTCGAAACCGATCGCGAGGGTTGGGAACGTCTGCTGGTAAACACCGACTTGATGGACGAGAATCGTGGCCGCCCGATCCCCAGTGCCGGCGGGTTGCTGATGTTCGGAGTGCGGCCCAACAAGTACTTGCCACAGGCGGGGATCACTGCCGTCGCATACCCGGGATCGGAGAAAGACTATGGGGCGAAGGAAAGAACCGTGATTCGCGGGCCGGCGGTTGCGCGCCTCTCTGAAAGGGGGGATGTCGTCGAAACCGGGGTCATCGAGCAGGCGATCGAGTTTGCTCGACGAAACATCGCAGTCCAATCAGAGATCGACGATGGGGGAAGACGCCAGGATCGGTTCGACTACCCATTAGAGGCCATTCGAGAGGCGATCATCAACGCCATTGCCCATCGCGACTGCACAATCGCCGTCACGGACATCGAGCTGTCGATCTATTCCGACCGCCTTGAGGTCATTTCTCCTGGCCGCCTTCCAAATACTGTCACGGTCGACAAAATGCGCGCTGGGTATCGAGCATCTCGAAACGAACTCGTGAAGGATGTTCTTCGAGACTATCGATACGTCGAGGCTACCGGCCTCGGTGTCCCGCGAAAGATAGTGCTGGGCGTGCGAGAGCACAACTGCACGGACCCAGACCTCATCGAAGATGACGATCGGTTCATCGTGCGCCTCTGGAAGGAAGTTCAGGATTCTTGAGTCTTTGAGACCGCAAGGAGACGCAATTTCGTTTCGCTGATTCCCAACGTCCTTGCGCATCCACTGCCGCCTTTCTCTAGGCAGCAGACGCATTGAGCGCCCAGGCCATCAACGTCCGGAACGCCCTCCGCATTCCTCGGTTGGTCTGAGGCGCATCGGCGAGTCGTCACCCCACCGCCACCGCCCGCCGGCGCGGCGCCTGGCTTAGCAAGACGACGCCGAGGGCCATCGCGGTTCCGACGGTGATGAAGGCGACGCGGTAGCTGTCGGTCATGTCGAAGGTGATGCCAGTGACCAGCGGGCCGACGGCGAATGAGGCCGCGGACGCAACGTTCATGACTCCGGAGATGCTGCCGTAGCTTCGCAGGCCGAAGTTGTCCTGGATGACCAGGACGGAGAGGGCGCCGAATGCGCCCATGCACAGTCCGAACAGGGGGACGCACGGCCACAAGATCCACGTCGATCCGGTGGTTCCCATGACGAGGCTGACGACGCCCAGTCCCGCGAAGCTCACCATCATCGTTCGGTGGGCCGTGATGCGTTCCGCCAGTAGTCCGAACAGCAGCTTGCCCGTCATCCCGGCGGCGGCCAGAATGCTCAGAGCCAGTGGAGCCGCCGTCACCGAGAAGCCCTCATTGGTCAGATGCGGGACCATCTGGGGCAGCAGCATCGCGAA
The DNA here is from genome assembly GCA_002328865.1 of Dehalococcoidia bacterium UBA2160. Lineage (GTDB taxonomy): Bacteria > Chloroflexota > Dehalococcoidia > Lucifugimonadales > UBA1123 > UBA2160. Next base: position 5,019 of record DCWO01000121.1, read on the forward strand.
CGGCAAGGACCCTGACAGGAACGCGACCATGAGGATGTAGAACGTCTTGCCGCCCATGGCCTCTCTCAACGACACGCCAGTCAGTTCGGGACGGCGGGGCGCACCTGACGGTTGAGGCGGCGTCGGCGATTGCGCGCGGTCGGAGTCGTCGACGGGGACGTTCTCGCTGACGACGACCAGCGAGAACAACATGATCAGGAGCGCGATCGCTCCGGTCGCGAGATAGGCTTCCTGCCAGGAGTATGCTGCGATCATGAATCCGGCGATGGGGGGCAGGAAGAGGCCGCCGAAGTTGTTGCCCATCATCGTGATTCCCATGACGCGGCCTCGCGTCCGCCGGAACCACATGCCGACGAGACGGCCTCCGGGAAGCATCGCCGCGCCCGAGAAGGCGATGTATTGGATCACACTGAGCGCGTACCAGTGCCAGAGTTCGGTCATCAACGGACGGAGAAAGTAGCTGACCGCGATCAAACTCACGGATGCTGTCATCACCGGCTTCGCGCCGTATCGGTCCAGCACCCTCCCGACGACCGGGGCGGTCAGACTTCCGATCGCGGAGAAGGAGAGCGCCGCGCTGATCTGGGTCCGGCTCCATCCAAACGCGTCTTCCAGCGGCTCGATGTACAAGCCGAACGCGTATTGGCTGGAACCGATGTTGATCGCGGCAGCCATGAAAGCCGCGGCAACAACCCACCAACCGCGGTAGATCTTCATTGTCCTCGATGACGGCTCAAGACTGCCGTCGCGTGTGCTGAATAGGCCATGCCCGTCTTCTACTTTCGGTGGCTCGCTTGCCGAAAACAGACTGACTCACCGACGCTTCGAAGCGTTCTCGATTACGGTCCGTTCTGTTGACGACGCTCACCCGCCGAGCCAGCGGATGCAGGGTATCACCACGGCGCGCGCAATCGAAGGGGTCCTGCTGCTCTCTCGGGGCGATTGAACCGGCGACGTTCGCAATCGTCGACGCGACAGAGGTCCGCACCTTCGGATCGCCGCCCGCCAATCTCCTGGCGAACGACAATGATTCGGGTTCGGAGCGGGTCCAGCCGCAGCAGCGGCAACCGAAACCAATCGAGTACCGAGTCGTGTGGCGGTGACGACAGCGGCTATGGCGGAGACGACAAAGGTAAGAAACCGAAGAGGCACAAGTAGCCAAGAATTGGCGCGCAAGTCGCCACAGCATATGGCCGGAGCAACCGTTCCGGCCTCATTTCACACTCACGAAATCCATCATCGGCAGCAGCCCACGACGACATCGCAAACGAATCCAGATGGTTCGGCAACGCAACACCCTGCCGGGCGTTTCTCAGAGGAAAGTGTCGGGCGACGAAACTGACGAACCGTATGCCGATAGGGCCGTATGAACTCCGTGACGGCGTTCGGCTGAATTCGACACTGTATTGACCGAAGAGCATCGACGCCGTCGATCGTCGTCAGGGCTTCTCAGCGCTGAAAACCGTCGGGCTGGTCACCTCGGTCGCGAGAGCTTGCACGGCCTGCTCGACCACTCGTCGACGATAGGTGCGTTCTTCATCGAGCGTCAGATCCGGGTCACCCAATGGGTAGGGTATGGCTTTGCCTTCGACTATGCGGTTGGCTCCGACGGCCTCAGCCAGGGGGTGAAGGCACGCGATCATTGCCGTGGGGATGCCCGCGCGCTCAAATTCCTTCGCCAGCGTAGCGCCGCTACGCGTGCCGGTGCCTCAGGTCGCGGTGAGGACCACGCCGTCGACTTTCGCCCGCAACAACTCGGCTGCCATCTCTTCTCCATATTGCTTGAAGCTGGACAGCGGACCCATGTTGCCGGTGGTGGTTAGTAAGGCATCGTGAAGCCGGCCGATGACGCCTTCATGCTCCAGATCTCGCGCGGTGTCAAGAGGAACCATGCGGTTTGGCTCGGCGCTGGCCGCAGTGGTGTCGAATCCGCCGTGGATGCTCTGATACTTCTCGGACGACATAGCGCCCTCGCCGCCGATGTCATACATGAGCCATTTGCTCGCCCAGCCAGATTCGAGGCGGGACGGGTTGCCCTTGAGCACGATGCCGCCTTCGGTGACGAGCGCTATCGTGGCGTTTGCGGGGTCGGCCAGAGGCGGCGCCGGCGCGACTCGGTCGTATTGCGGCAACGGCCATTCCGTCAGGTGATCTTCACCCCGGAGCTTGCGAAGCAGCATCCCGGTGGCGCGTTTCGCGGCAGTTTGGTCGGAGAACCGGTTCTGGCGCCGGCCCGTGGGGATGTAGCCTTCTTCGTAGGCTGAACCAAGGTGATCGTTGGAAGCGAGCTTAACCGCCATCTTAGCGAGGGCCGACAGGGCGTCCGCCATGCCCACGGCTGTCTCGGATGTCGGAACCATCCGCACCACGCCTCGATTGGCCTCGATGGCCGGGCTGTCGACATGCACGCCCATGACCGTGGGGAGTCTCAACGTCTCCTGCACAGCCGCGCACAGCCGGCCACACGCGAGGCCATAACGACCGGAGCCGAACGCCGGTCCGGCGATCACGACGTCGGGGGCGAACTCACCGACCAGCTTGACCAGCTCGTCGACGACGCTTCCGCCATCCTCGGCCATGCGGTTGTCGCCGCAGTAAACCGTTCCGACGATCTCCGCGTCCTCCCGGAGGGCTCGAGCCAAGGCAATTCCCGGACCCACGGGCCCCTGCATCGATCCCGGAGCAGCGTCCGCCACCTCCTCTCCGCCGATTCCGGCGAAGAACTGGTTCATGTAGTGAACGACTTTCAGGGCGGCCATGGCATCCTCACGTTTTCAATGAACATTGCCACATAAAGGAGGCGGCGTGCCGATACGACACTTCGTTCTAGTACCGAACGCCCGCGAGCCGAGAGGCTCCCATCACGTTTGTCGAGCCGTGTAGGTAACGAAGAGGCACTTCGAGCGGGCCCGCGGCGTCCAGGTCCGGCTCCATCAGTTTCGGCCCTCCGATGACCTCCTCTACGGCGGGCAACGTCACCGTCTCCTCGTAGTTGCCGGCGTTGACGATTGCGTCGGCCTCCGGGACGAAATGAACGAAACCGGTGTCTTCCGGAGTCAGACCCATCTCGGTGTTGATAATCGTAGTCTTGATTCCCTGCTGCTCGCATTTCTGACACAGCAGCATGACGTCGATGCCCGGGTTGCCCGCGCCGGTCCAAGTCATGACGATGCCGTCAACCGCCATCATTTGCAGGGCCGTGAGCGCGTGGTCGGTCGACTGTTCTTTGTCGTCCTGACTTTTGATCTGTCCTTGGTAGACGAGAACGCCGACGAAGTCCAGCTCTTTGCCGTGAAGATCGTAGAGTTCGCGCACGACGGGGTGATTTTGCAGCACGTGAGTGGCGTCTCTGGTGCTCGCCACGGTGTTGTGCGTGTTGACGAGAGCACCGTCCATGAGTTCATTGGGATGCACGAGCGCCGGAAGCGAGCCAAGGAATTCGCCATAGAGCAGATGGAACAGAACCTGGCAGGAGTACGCCACGCGCGGCAGCTCCGGGTCCACGGGACCGAGTTCGTACGTGTCGAGACGATCAGGTTCGAGGTCTCGTGTGCACTCCGCCAGGTGCTCGGCAACCTTAAGGCCGGCGATCCGGACTGACCGGTGATAATGCTCGACCCAGGCGGAACCTCGATTGAGGTTGGTAAGCGCAAGCCGCTCGAGTTCTTCATCGCTGAACTCGGTCTTGGGCTCGAACTCCAGAACCAGGTTGAGCTTGTCGGCGAACAGATTGTATTCGGCGCCCGGCCCGGACATGTCCAACATGGAGTCGCGCCAGAAGTTCGGCTCGCCGTCCAGAGACTCGCTGGTCTCGATCACGGTCACGCCCGACAGGCGGTGCGTCCGTCCGGAGCCAACCATGGTTGGCGGTCCCAATAGGCCCGGGAAGACCCGGCCGGGGCCTGCAATCTTGTGCCTGGGCTCGACAACATCTAAAACGTTGACGATCCTGGTCGACTCGCCCGGCCGCGCCAGATGAACCTCGACTCCGCTGAAGTTGGAGTCTTCGAGGACCAACTCCCTTATCTTGCGGACATCCACGTATAGCGTGCCGCCCGCGAGTTCAGATTTGTCGGAGATGACAACATCGGCGACTTCGAACGTACCCAACTCCAGTTTCATGTCGAGTGTCCTACCTGGCAGACCAAAGTTGCCCCGATGCTTTCGCGCCGTCCGCTGCCATCCCGGGCGAGGATACGCGGCGAGTATACCACGGAGGTTTCAGTGATGACTGTTCGACGGAATCATGAGCGCGCCGCGGATCGTGCTGGCCTGCAACGGATTCACCTGGGCGACGACATCGAATTCGAACGCAAAACACCGCATGCCTCGGGTCGAAAGGGCTTTACGCTGGGTGCAGACAGTCGTCAACCCAGGGGCCGAGCGGATCCAACGCCAGATCGATCCTCGACATGAGAGTGCAGTGTCTTGCCCGTTGTCGCGGGCCAAAAGATTTGCGACATCGACTTGGCAGCGCCGGAGGAATTTGCAAGGCCTTGATCGACGAGGCAGTAATCACATAATCGCTTTGACAGCATGTCGCACTTTGGAACGTTGCATTGCCAATTTACCCACTCCGTCAGGCACGGATGTTGGGCAATTGCTATGATTTGCGACCACTCGAATTAATGAAGCGGGATTTGACAAAGTTAGGTCAGTGATGTATACATGACGCTTGTGCAGAAGTGCGATTCTGATCGCACTTCTAAGCCGACTCGGGCGAGTGTTCCGAGCGTATCCGACGGCATACGGCCAAACGAAATGCAGCAGTAAATCGATCACCTGAAGGTAAACAGCGAAGGAGAGTGGAATAATGATCTCGTTGGGCTTTAAGAGTGCGAAGCTCTGGCTTGTGATTATCGCAAGCTTGGTCGCATTGGCGGCGATGGCCTGCTCTAGCGACGAGGGAGACACAGACACCTCCGCGCCTGCAGCAGCGCCCGCGCCGGCAACGGCCCCTGCTCCCGCGGCGCCTGCACCGGCAGCGCCAGCTCCGGGAGCGCCCGCGCAACCGTCGGCCCCTGCGCCCGCAGCGCCTGCGGCGCCTGCAGTGCCGGGTTCGCCGGTGCAAACCCAAGCGGTGGCGACACCCGTGCCGCTGCCTGCCGCGCCTGCAGCTCAAGCGCCGGCAGTGCAAACTGCGCGCGTAAGCCAGACCATTACCGTAGTGTTCGACAACGTCGGCACCCCGCTGTTCGAGATGGGCAAGGGGACTTGGCCGGACATTCTGTTCCATGGCTTCTACGGCTTCATGGAGCCGTTGTTGGGCTGGGAACCGACTTACGATGCCCAGGGTTTCCCCATCAGGTCCGTTGGCACCGCGTGCCACGCTCCATATCTAGCCACGGGCTGGGAGTGGGAGCTTCCCAAAAAAGGCGGCGGCACCGTCACGATGGACGGCAAGAAGCTCGAAAAATTCGACGAAGCCGACCTGTCTGACCCAAACAATCAGGGCCGGATGATCATTCACCTCCGTGACGACGTTGACTTCTACCGTTCCATTGACGGCGATTTGGTCAACATCGGCAACATGACCGCCGAAGACATCGCATGGTCGATGAACGACGCGGGCGCGGAGAACATCGGCTCGACCAACTCGAACTCCTCACAGGCGTACGAGTACTACCTGCCTTGGAGCCCCATCGACACATACACGGTCGAGGCCCCAGCGCGAGCTTTCAGGTCTGACGGTCTCCAGGACGCAACCTCGATGTGCCAGGACGCCATCTGGATGCAGTCCAAGAGCCTTTACGACGAACTCGGTTCCACGTTCGGCATAGCCCACGGAACCGGCCCCTTCGTCGTTCACGAGTGGCTGCCCGCCGAGCGCATCGAAGCCGAGGCAAGGGTTGACCACTGGCGTCAGAACGCCCTGTTCGACAAAATCGTATTCATCCAGGCTAACGAAGCGCAGCAGCGCTCGGCCATGCTCCAGACCGGAGCAGCCGACATTGCGCAGGCTTCGATCCAGGACGTAGGCAGGTTGGAGAAAGACGGATTCACGTTCCACGAGGGACTCGACGCCATCAACGGCAACTTCTTCTACTTCGCCGGCAACAACTGGTCGTTCGCGTACCCACCGGGGTCCACCCTCGGGGACGACGACCTCTCGGGGCAGCCGATGATTCGAGGGGGCTTCCTCCCTTCGGACAGCTATCCGTGGATCGGCGATCCCAGGATTGAGTGCATTGGCATCGACAGGTCAGATCCCGCGATCCAAGACACCCCCGGTGCGGGCTGCGAGATGACAAACTTCTCGTTTACGTTTGATGGCGACACCGTCGAGTTCACGGCGGACTCGGTTGGCTTCGACAACAAGGACACGGACAAGTTCTCCTACACGACACCGTCCATGTTGAAGGCCAAGGCTTTCCGCAAATCATTGCTCTATGCAATTGACCGCGAGCTTATTGCCGCCTCAGTCACCGGTGGGTACGGCGGAGCGGTCTACGGCGGGAGTTACCCCGGAATGACCTTCCACCAGTTGCATCCGGAGTATAAGGATCGCTGGAGCTACGCGTTCGATCCTGACAAGGCCAAGGCGCTCCTAGCGGAATCCGGCGTACAGCCTGGTTTCCGGTTCGAGTTCTTCTGCTCGCAGGGCAACGGCACCTCCTTGGAGGTATGCGAGGCGTTGGTCGGTCAATGGAAAGAGAACCTCGGTCTCGATCCGTTCATCGACAGCACGCAGTACTCGTCGCGTCGACCGACAATGCTGAATCGAACGCTTCACGTGCCGTGGATGACGCGCTGGGGCCCGACTTCCAAGCAGGGTCGCATCAGCGATGTCGGCGGCACGCTCCCAGGCGGTGGCCTATGGCCGCTTCCGGCTGGCGGATGGAACCCCAGCCTCGAGGACAACCTTCACTGGGACAACCGAGAAGAGACTCGTGTTCAGGCGAAGGGTTCGCCAGAAAACCTTGCTTCCCGCGAGAGGATCGTTGAGTGGACATACGACATGGCCTTGACCGGTGGCGTGGTTGAAGTCCCGGCACTCATCGGATTCAACCCAGACACCATCGAGAGTTGGAACCTCGCTCCGTGGGAGCTGCCAAACTCATTCGAGACAATCATTCCCGCGAAGAAGTAGCAAGACGGCCTTTTATAGGCTGACCGACTGAAGTAACCGGCGCCCCAGCTTCTGATGAAACGGGGCGCCGGTAGTACGCTCACTAGGGGCGATTAGGCGCTGCCGGAGTCAATCTCCATGAAGAAATTCATCATCAGGCGATTCATCTTCCTGATCGTCTCCGTTCTTGCGGCGACCTTGATTGTGTTCTCGCTCTCACGATTCCAAGGCGATCCGCGCAACGTGATGTTGAACGTAGGGTACGTCTCGCCCGAACAATGGGAGGCTTGGGGAGATGCATTCCACCTGGACAAACCGGTTATCGTTCAATATTTGATTTGGATTGGCAAAGGCGTCTTCCAAGGCGACTTTGGCACCTCTCTGAAGACGAGCAAGCCGGTGTTGGAGATGGTCCTCGACTTCGCTCCTGCCAGTCTGCAATTAGGCCTGTCGGCCACGCTGTTCGTCCTAATCACGGGCATACCATTGGGCGTGTTGTCTGCTGTCAAGCGGGGCACGATCTGGGATGTCATAGGCAGAACGTTTGCTGTCTTTGGGCAGGCCCTGCCCCCGTTCTGGCTCGGGATAATGCTGATCTTGATATTTGCCGTGAACCTGGGCTGGTTGCCGTCCGGCACGCGCGGCCACGACGCTACGAGCACATTTGGCCGTCTCCAGTATTTTATAATGCCCGCCGTCACCCTCGGATGGCTTGCTTCCGCGGGCCTGATGCGCCTCGTGCGATCATCGATGCTGGAAGTATTGGACTCTGAATACATCAAACTGGCGCGGGCGAAAGGCGTCGGCGCGAACGCGGTTATCTGGAAACACGCTTTCAAGAACTCGTTGATACCGCCACTGACTTTCTCCGCGTTGATTTTGGTTGGCTTTATTGGAGGGACCGTCGTTACCGAGACCGTGTTCGCATGGCCGGGTCTGGGGCAGATGACATACACGTCGATTATCAACAACGATTTCCCGTTGATGACCGGGGCCGTTCTCGTATTCACCTTGGTCTACGTGTTCGCGATCTTCATAATTGACATCCTGTACGCATTCATCGATCCACGGATTCGATACTCCTAAGGACTTCATTTGACCACTCCCGCCCGACAGCTAACGACATCCGACATATCGGCACTGGGGAAGGTATCCACCCTGCAACAGACGTTTTACGTGTTGCGACGATGGCCCATTATTCCAATACTGATTCTGACCACACTGGCAACCTGCGCGATCTTCGCCCCGTGGGTCGCGCCGTACGATCCCGAACGAGACCAGTTGCGCGCGGTTTTGGCAGCTCCACCCTGGCGAGCGGCGTGCGAAGAAGGTCAGCTCTCGAACAAGTTCGAATCGTGCAACGCCAACGGAATTCCGCTAGGTCCCAAGGCCGAGGTGTATACCTTCGTGTTGGGCGCCGATCAACTCGGGCGCGATCTATTGAGCAGAATTGTCTACGGCGCACGCCTGTCGCTTAGCCTGGCCGCAGTCGCCATCGTAGTCGGGACCGTGTTCGGAACCAGCGTGGGCTTGACCGCGGGTTACTTCGGCGGAATTGTAGACGAGATCATAATGCGCATCGTGGACGTGTTCAACGCGATCCCGTACTTATTGCTTGCAATTGCGCTCGTGTTCGTTCTGGGTCAAAGTTTCGCCGTGGTCGCGTTCGTGCTTGCGCTGGGGGCTTGGGCGGGCATTGCGCGATTGGTGCGAGGCCAGACGCTGCAAGTCCGCAATTTCGATTACATTGCCCTCGCCACCGTCGCTGGGGCCTCTACGCCCCGGATCATGTTCAAGCACCTGTTGCCGGCCGTGTCTAACACGGTGGTAGTTGCTACGACGCTTCAAGTAGGAAACACGATCTTGTCAGAGAGCATCCTGTCTTTCTTGGGCGCTGGCGTGCCGCCGCCGACACCGTCGTGGGGCGCAGACATCTCAAACGGCAGGGAGTACCTTGGGTCCGCTTGGTGGGTGGCATTCTTCCCGGGCATGGCGATATTCCTGACCGTGCTTTCGTTCAACTTCATCGGCGACTGGCTCCGTGACAGATGGGATCCGCGTCTGCGCCAGATCTAAGCTACCCTCGTTAGATGCACGGTCGTCATTCATCCGTGCATTGGCCTTCGTCGGCCTAAATTCGCGAAGCTGGGCGCTGACTGTCACAGACCACGTCTGCAACGCCGAATACCAGCGTTTCAATCGCCCAATTTCGTGCCTGTGCCACGAACGCCGGTCTCGCCAATGGGGCGCCGGCAACCGCGTGGCATATGAAACCCGTTTCAGGATTTGATATACTTTTACTTGCACATGCTCACCGTGATCTCAGTTCAGGCCCGTCCGGAGCGACCGCATGGTTAACTGGCTCATCGTCATCGGCATCGGGGTCGTGGTGGTGGGATTCGCGTCGATAGGAAGGCTTCCATTTACCGAGCGGAAACTTGCTACGACAGAGGAAACCAGGACTGCCGCTGCACTTGACAGCACTCCAAAATTCAGCAGACAAATGGCGATCTCGTTGGTCGCAGACGATATACGCGAGAATTGCGAATCCGCTGACAAGTATTTGCCCAATGTCGCCAAGTTTGACGCCACTTGGATGCGCACAACCTGGACTGACGACCATCACCAGAGAGGAAACCGTGAGTGGACTGTCACAGACCCTCTCACCCACGCAAAGTGGCGGATGTATGAAGAAACGGGCGAAATCATCGAAGTCCTCGGAGACTGCTGAACAAACCCCGGCGCTTCGACGGCGGCATCAATCGTGAGTGTCGGTCGCCATCGGATGCTTGGGCCAACTCCGCAGGCGCTGCTTACGCCGCGAGAGCCTCCCCTCTGCTCTCAACGTCAGTCCCGGCTATTATCCGTTTCCTCTGCGTCCGAGAACCTCCCCACGACCGTTTGTGACTCGCAACTCCGTCTGTCGCACTCCCAATATTGCAAACGGCGCGCATCGACGGGTGAATCAGGCGTTATTTGATCGTGGCACGGCAATGCGTTCTGTCCGCCGATCAAGCCAGCGAGGATGAAGTGATCGTCGGGCCCGGGAAGAGAATCTCTGCCGAGAGGATTGTTTGCGGTTTCGCCCCGAGCAATGCATATCATCGAAACTCTGTCGAACACCACGAATCCGCCGGAAGCTCATCGTCACGCGCGATATCGCGCTATTTGACAACGGACAAAGCTTTCGCGGAGACGCTCACAATTCGACAGCTCGGAAGGGCGACAACCAAATTGCTGGAAGTTCTATCGCCATGTTCTGATCTGAGTCATCAAACATTCGGACAGAAACGACGGATCCTTGACCGAACGAGCCGCTCCGAACTCAGTCAGTTCATTTCGGATTGACAGGTCATCCCAGCACGCCTACACTCGATCCGTTCCCGGTTGTGGACGTCGAAGCGAGGCGGTCGGAACAGAATGAGCCGCAGGGACGCCGGTGCGGCGTAGCCTGCCGTTTTGTGCGTGACCGTCCGAAACGAGAAAAGGGGAGTCAAAATGGCCAAAGCCGCTGAACTTATCGCCAATGTCCTGGAGGAAGCCGGTGTGGAGTATGTGTTCGGCATCCCAGGCGGAGGCACCGGCGAGATATACAACGCCCTCTACGACAAATCCGACCGTGTCAAGCCTGTTTTGGCAAGGCACGAGCAGGCTGCGGCCATCATGGCCGACGCGTACGGCCGCGCCACCGGACGGCCCGCCGTCGTTATGGGCCAGGGCTTGTTCATCGGCTCCAACGCCACGTTCGGCATCATGGAGGCGAACCTGAGCAGCTCGCCGATGATCGTGCTGACCGACACATCCGATTCGGGCATGGCGCAGCACGCCGCCAACCAGTCGGGCGCAGGCGAGTACGGGAGCATCGACCTGCTTGGCATCTTCCGAAGTATGACCAAGTTCACCACGCTTGCCACGAACCCGAAAGAAGCGGTGATAGGGCTCCAGATGGCCCTGAAACACTCAACCAGCGGCCGGCCCGGTCCCGCCACCGTGTTGATGCGGAGCGCGGCCATTGCCGGCGACGTGGCCGTGGAGTCGCCGCCGTTCATCCATCCCACGCAGGGGTACCTGACCACCGCCACTCCAACGGCACGAGATGAAGACATAGCCCGGGCTGTCAAGATGCTGGCCAAGGCGGAGCGTCCGGTGATGATCGCCGGGAACGGGGTCCACATGTCCCGCGCGCACAGCCAGGTGCAACAATTGGCCGAGACGTTCGGCATGGCCGTTGCGACCTCGTACAAAGGTAAGAGCTCCATCGCCGAGACCCACCCGCTGGCCGTGGGCATGGTGGGCGTGTACGGGCGGCCGGCCGCAAACGCCACCGTGGGTGACGCCGACCTGGTGCTCGTGGTCGGCGCCAAGCTAACGCCGCAGGACACCGTCGGCGAGAACCCAGCCGTGTTCGACCCCAAACGTCAGACCATCATCCAGATCGACATCGACGAGCGGAACGCGGGCTGGACTTTCCCGATCGATCTTGGCCTGGTGGGCGACGCCGGGGAGATTCTCGGGAAGATGCAAGAGGCGAGCAACGAGATCATCGAGAACTCGTCGATCGACACGAATCCAAGAGCCGCCAGGATCAGCGAAAGGAAGAGCGCCCTCGGCTACTACGACGACCCCGTTCTGTTCCAGGACTCTTCGCCGGTCATGCCGCAGCGGTTGGTGCGCATCCTGCAGGAGACGGTCGACCCATCGACGATCTTCACACTCGACGCCGGCAACAACCGGGTTTGGATGGCGCACTACTTCCAGACGCAGAGTCACAAGACGATCTACGCCCCGGGAGGCACCGCCGGCATGGGATGGAGCCTGCCCGCAGCCCTGGCGGTGAAACTGGCGCACCCCAACACGCCGGTGGTCGGCGTAACGGGCGACGGCGGGTTCATGATGTCGATCCACGCCATCAACACAGCGCTTCAGTACGACCTGCCTGTGGTCTACGTCGTGCTGAACGACTCGGCCCTCGGCATGGTCAGAGCCCATCAAGGAGATCGCCGTATTGTCTCCGAGTTCATCGAAACCGACCACGGCGCAGTCGCACGAGGAATGGGCGCGTTCGGAATTCAGGTCGACGACTCGAAGGACCTGCCCGGCGCCCTCCGGGAAGCCATCGCCTCGGGCAAGCCCGCCGTCGTCGACGTGGTGGTGGAGCGCTCAGCATCCATCGACGACCTGCGAGCCTCCGCCCGCCGCCCCACGGAGACGTAGGGCAAGCTACTTTTCGGTCAACCCGCGTTGGGCCGCGTACACAGCGGCTTCGGCGCGGTTGGCGGCGCCGTGTTGGCTGTCAGCCTAAATGGGACGGAAAGTTAATGGAGACTTTGAGCTGATATCGCGAGCTCTCTGAGTTGATGATTGTACA
>DCWO01000074.1 GCA_002328865.1 Dehalococcoidia bacterium UBA2160
TGTACAATCATCAACTCAGAGAGCTCGCGATATCAGCTCAAAGTCTCCATTAACTTTCCGTCCCATTTAGGCTGACAGCCAACAGGTAATCTTGCCTCAAGACGGTTTTGGTGCTCTTTACGACAATTGACTTGATCATTCGGTGGGCTCTGCGACGATTCCAGTATTGGCGGCCGATGAAACGATGACCGCGCATTGCGAGCATCTAAATACCAATGCACCCGAACGCCGTCAGCAGCGCCCAATGGCAGGCGTCAAACCGCTGGTTCGTGGCATGAGAGTCAACCTGGCATCACACATCAATGCACCAATCTGTCTGCGTGATGAAGCAGGTGTTAAACTCATCATCGGGTCACTGACGGAAATACGCATAGAAAGTTCCTTTGTCCCTCATATTGCTGCACTCGGGGCGGAGCCCCAGGATTTCGACTTCAGCGGCCACCCTGACATCGAGGTCCAATCTAGAGAGTGAATCGATGGGTCTTGGTATCCAAGATTGATCGTTCGGGAAACTCATGAGAAGTGTTGTGCCGCGATCAAAAAGAATGAGGTTTAGCAAGAATACAACTATTCCGGGGAGTTTCGTGTTGGAATCCTCACGGTCCAACACGCCCCACAAGCCAAAGCGTTGCGGTCATGGTGTGTTGAGGTTCCATCTCTTTTTGGCACGCACCTGTCGACTGACGACGAACCAAACACGTCCCGAACCGTCGAGCGCCGTCCGCCTCCGGACTCAGGCCGCACGAGAGGTTCAGCGCGCCAGGCTCGACGGCACGGGCATCCTGTACAACGCAGAGATGGGGCCGAACGAGGTGTACAAGCACTGCGAAATGGAGGAGTCGGCACAGTCGCTGATCCAAAGCGCGATGCTCCAGATGCACCTGCCCGCCCGCGCATACCACCGCATCCTGAAGGTGGCCCGCACCATCGCGGACCTTGCCACGTTCGACACCATCGGCATCGCCCACGCCGCTGAGGCGCTCCAGTACAGGCCGTCGGAGACGCTGTAGGTGCGACACGACCTCCGAACCTGGGAGCGTCAGGTTCTCGAGACACTCAAGCAACGGTCATGCGATCACCGTGTCCGGCGTTGCGATTGTTGATTGTCAGCGTGCACGGCAAGCGGCCCCTGGCCCCGTGAGCTCCGACTTGTTCGTCTGATGACGAGCAAAATCCGTTCCAAGTCCCGTCCAAGTCTCCTCCTCAGATCAAGGGAAAAGGTTTATCATGGGACCGACGATGGGGACGCTGACAAAGAAAGAGAGAACGCATGCTAGAAAGATTTAAGCCAAGGCCCGAAGACGCAGAACGAGTTTCAGTGGAATCGCTCGAAAAGGTCGTCGCCGCCATCTTCGAGAAGATGGGCGTGTCGCCTGAGGATGCCACCGAAGCAGCGGACGTGCTGACCATGACCGACCTGCGGGGCGTCGAGACCCACGGCGTGTCCAATATGCTCCGCGCTTACGTCAACCAGTACACCAGCGGACAGGTCAACCCCAGACCTAACTGGCGCATCGAGCGCGAGACGCCCGGCACGGCCGTCATCAACGCAGACCGAGGACTGGGCATTATCCTGGGACGCCGAGCAATGGACATCGCCGTCAAGAAGGCGAAGACCGTCGGCGTTGGCATAGTCACCATGAACAACGGCGGTCATTTAGGCGCCGTCGGACACTTCTCCATGCACGCGGCGAAGCAGGATATGGTGGGCATGTGCGCCACTGCCGCGGGATCTGGAGTGCTGCCAACATTCGGCGCGGAGCCGCGGTTCGGCACCAACCCCATCTCGATCGCCGCGCCTGGCAAGAACGAACCGCCGTTGCTTTTCGACGCCGCCACGTCGCAGATCGCAGGCAACAAGTTCTCCCTCGCAAAAAGAGTCGGCTCCGACCTTTTGCCTGGCTGGATAGCTGACGCCGACGGGACCCCTATCATGGAGGAGACGCCTGTGCCTGAAGAAGGCTGGTACGGCAGCCTTCTTCCCGTGGGCGGCACGAGGGAGAACGGCTCGCACAAGGGCTACGGATTCATGATGATTGTCGAGGTTCTCGGCGCGTTCCTTTCCGGCTCTGTTCCCGGCATGTTCGACACTGAGAATTTCGAAAGCGGCTACAAGCACTATTTCGCGGCTTATGACATCGCGGCATTCACCGATGTTGACCAGTTCAAAGAAAAGATGGACCGGATGCTGAAGATGCTTAGAGAGACGAAACCCGCGCGCGGCCACGACCGAGTGCTTTATCCCGGTCTTGCCGAATACGAAGACGAGCAAGACAGGAGAGCCAACGGCGTTCCGCTGCACAAAGAAGTGATGGAATGGTTCGACAACATGGAGGGCGAGCTGGGCGTCCCCGCATTGAAGAGAATCGATTAGTTCGAGGCGTCAATTTGGGGCAATCTAGATGGAAGATTGCCCGCTCGCGAAGGTGGTGCGCAGGGACAGTTCATCACCTTCTTTAATGTCGATCACACCAAGCTTGTCCGTGCCTGCCGCTGCGACGCGAATGAAACCAGCTCAGCGCTGACCTTGCCGACTTCCGTACGCCCCGCGTCAACCACATCGACGAAGCATCCCGGTTCAAGCCGTCTGAGGCGCTATGGTCGGCCGTCATCGACCGATTGCTCGTGGCTGACGACTACCGTGAAGCGGAATGGCGAATGCTGCCCGCCGACGATGACCTCGTTCTCGCCGAGATTGAGCGCGGTTTCTGCGACGGTCCGGTCTCCGCCTACGGTCACTCCGTTCACTATCGTGCCGAGATAGCTGCCGCGGTCTTTCAGGTACGCGCGGCCGCCTTTGATGCAAACAGAAAAGTGGTCGCGGGAGACGTTGAAGGGTTCACTGTCGGTTAGACGAATGTCGTTGATGTCCAGTTCCTCAGCTTCTGAGGAGTTTGGCATCCGCCCTGCCCGAACAGGGAATCGCCTCGGCGCCATTCCTCCGGCAGGAACCGCCTGGGAGGCGGCCGGGCTACTCGGCAGGATCAGAACAGCGGTCCGGGCGCTGGCTCGCGGCGGTTCCTTGGCGCGGTGGTCGGTCGGTTTGTCGAGTCTGGCATTCATTGTCCGGATACGCTCGTACAGACTCCTCAGATAGCGGAACGTGTCCTCGGGCTGAGAATCCAAAATATCGACGAAGTCGTCGAGAGTTATCTTTCTGAGTTCGACTTCGCCAATCGCGCGGGCCGTGGCGGACCGCGGTTGTTCGTCAATCAGGCTCATCTCACCGAACATTTCGCTTTCTTCGAGATTGGCTAGGACTATCGGACCGTTGGCGGAATCTTTGAAGATTTCGACCCGCCCTGACTGGATTACGTATGCTTCCCCGCCGGGCTCGCCTTCACGGAAGATGATCTCACCGGGGAGCACTACACACTCATTCACCTCGATCGCTCCTGAATCAGAGGGCCGCCGCTTCCCGCGTCGACAGCGGGCGTTGCAGGGCGCCGTCGCAGGTTCGTGGCTTTCCGATTTACTGCTCCTTGCATGTCACATTTGGCAACGCATCGCGCGCGACGGCAGCCTGGATTCGACGCGCCATCTCATGGTTTCACAATGATCCTGGCGGCGCATCGTACGATAGTACCAGGCTGCGCGTCTGAGTTGCGAGTAAAGCCCGCCATAATTCGTGGCATTGTCTGTCATCTTGAGCCAAAGCACGCGGTCTTGGGGTTGACGGAGCGTGACCCAATGTCCGGAGCGTCGACTTTATCGAATAACCGTCCACTCCGGCTGCGTTGATGCGCAAAGTCGTGGACGCCTTGGAGATTAGACTCCGGCGCAACCAGGTGAATCCCGAGCCGCGATCGCGGTCGATCAGGTCAGGAACGAGTCGAGGTTCGCCGGCCGCCCCGGCTTCGACGTCAAGAATCGATCGATGCTGGCGGCCCTGTCCCTCGCCTGGAAGACCAGCGAATCGTCGAAGGGCGCGGGGTCGTATGCCGCGGCCCACGCCGCCCGTTTGAGCCATCGCAGGTCGTTGAGTCCGGCGGCGTCCAACCATGTCGCGGAGTCCCACCGGTCGCGAATGGTGTCGGTTGGACGGCGGGAGCCCAGACCAGCTCGCGAAAGCATGCGGTCCACCTGGCGCTGAATGGCTAGAACCTCCTGCCTGTAGGCGCCTTCCAAGCGGCTGTACGCGTCGGTCGCCAACCCGCGGCGCCCGCGCCACGCCATGAATCCGACGAAGCTCAGGACGACGACGATCACTCCGCCGGCGCCGGCGGCCAAAGCCATGGGACCGTTGGTTAGCCGCGACAGCACCGCGTGCAGTGAATCCGGCGACCCCTTCACCGCGTCGAGCACGTCTTCTGACAGGCTTGTCCCGAATAGCGAGTCCGACAGGGGCGAGCGACTCGTGCCGCCCGGTCCAAACGCGGCGGTTTCCGGCCTCGGCACGCTGTCAAACGGAACCCACCCAATTCCGTCGAAGTAGATCTCAGACCAGGCGTGGGCGTCGCTTTCCCGTACTAGGTATGTGCCGGACAGCGGGTCGAGATTTCCGGGCAGATACCCGGTCACCAATCTAGCAGGCACTTCCGCAGCCCGCGCCAGGAGCACTGAAGCGGTGGCGAAGTCCATCGCGGTGCCTTTTCCGGCTTCCGCCAGGAATTCTGTCGGGTGCATGCTCAACGCCAACTGGTCCCGCGCATCCACGTCATACTCGAAGGTCGAGTCGAGGTAGCTGACGATCCGGCGCGTGCGCGCCAGGTCAGTGTGTGCGATGTCGGTAAGATCTCTGGCCAGGGGTACAATCGTGTCCACCGAATCGGGCAGATAGTGGAACGCCTGGCTCAATCGCGAGGTGGACCTGGCTTCTTCCAGAGCGTCGGGGCTGAAATCGGGGAAGGCGGAGATCACCCTGTAGATCGAGTCGTCCACGAGATCCGGCGCCCCGTTTTCGTCCGAGGGCAGCACCGCGTTGACCGGAGAATACCCCGTAAACACCATGCCTGGCTTCGGTTGTCTGGACATGAGGTAGGTCTGTGGGTAAAATGGTCCGCCCATCCTGCCGGACGATCCGCTTGCCTGAAGCATCACGCGGTCGTCGCCGAGCCGTCGGGCCGAGATAAATGACGGCGCCCGTTGCCATTCGCTGCCGTCAAACTCTTCGAAGACCTGACCCCGCCAGTATGTCAGCACCGGGCTCCGGACCTGCATTACCAAGCCTTCTACGTCAAGATCGCCCGGTTCCGTGAGGGTGTTTCCGTTCTCCGAACCGCCTTGACCAGGAAGCTGAGAGGACAGTGCGGGCTCGGTCCCTCCAGTCGATGTGTCTTCCGGCAGGCCCGTTGCTTCGCCGCCGTCTTCGCCCTGGCTGCTACCGGCAGCTTCCAGTCCGGACGATGAACGCTGAGGCTCCGGTTCGTCGCCGCGGGACTGGGATTGGTCGCCTGTTGACTCCGGACCGGTGACGGGCAACGCCGACGCCATCGGAGCGCCAAGCGGCGATGGCTGTGTCCCGTTGAAATTGCCAGTGCTACGGAACGGGAGGATGACCCCTTGGAGACCGTTCTGCGGGTCCATGAAGTTCTTTGGAAGCGCCAAAAATGCCAGGAGTGACAGCGAGAAGCTGGCAACCAGCACGCCCACCCAAAACCAGGCGAAGGCTAACCGTCGGCGGAACCAGTGGACGTCCGAATTGTGAACATGGTCGATCAGGTACGCCATTGCCAGGAATGACAACACGAGGACGGTGAATCCCGTCAGGAATACACCGTACACCGGATCCAGCGCCCGTTGTGTCGCGAAGAACAGTATGACGCCGCTTAGCACGATCGAGGTGTACAGCCCGATTCTGGTTCGCAACTCGAAGCTGGCGATCCCCTGGAACAGCAGGACGAAGTGGGCCGCGGGCAGCCAATCGCCGGTTGCTCCCGCCTGAACCGTGCCCGGCACAAGCGGAAGGGAAGCCGCGATTGCGGTCCCTATGACCACGGCGCGTACCACCGAGTGCTGGCCTCTGAACTGCCAACTAAACGCGTGGCCGACTATCTGCAGAAGGCCGCCGCCGACCCAAATCCACGCCGGCGATCCCACCCAACCAAGAGTCGCCATCGCCCAGAGGCCGGTGGCAAGCACGATCAGTCGCAGCGAGAGTCGTTGCTCTACGCGCTCGGCGAGCCGGGCTCTGCGTCGCTTCGCCCGTCCGACGATCGATCGGAATCGGCCTCCGATCGTAGGCAGCGACTTTGGTTCGGCGTCAGTCAATTTGTTGTCGCCCCAAACGGGTCGTCATAGCTCTGCCAGCGTCTGAGCGACCTCGCCCATCATGCACGGCACGACTCTGATTCCGGCGTCGTCCACCGGCTGGTCGACGATCGAGTCGTCGCCGTCCGGAGAGTCATATCCCTTCATCATGATCATCGAGCCGCCTCCGTGGACCGCCGCCCGCCCGCGCATCGCATCTCGCGCTCGTGTGTCGTTCTCGGAAACGATAGCGAGGGTGGCGTCGGACCCCGCGGTCTCGATATGATCGGCCACCGTCGACATCCCATGTCGGCGAAGCCGCGCCAGGCCGTCCAGCAGTTCGCGGAAGTCCCCGGTGACGATATCGAGAGGGCCGGCCAGGATGCGGGCCAGAGCTCCGGTCCGGCAGGCCGCCACACCTATCGACGCTGCGATTCTTATTGCGTCTTCGAATTTGTTGTCCTCCGAAGAGGCGCTCTGCGGGTCGGCGCCGGCGTCGAAGCAGATCGTGAATGTTCGCTGGGAGTCCGATTCAAACTCTTTTAGTTGAGGCTGTCCCACCCGAGCTGTGTTCCGCCAATGGATTTGGCGCCAAGGGTCGCCTGGCAGGTACATGCGCGAGCCGACCACCTGTCCGCCGCTCCTCGTCTTTTGGACGATGCTTTCGGATTGGGCCTGCAACCCACTCACTTGAATCGGCTCAACCGGGTACAGCTTCGGCATCACGAGCACTTCATCTGAATCTTCGAACCGCTTTTTCCGCCTGAACAGGCCGAAAGGCACGCTGGTCTGCACTTCAACTCGGTCGAGTTCGTGCAGTCCGCGGGTCGGATAGATTGCGGACGGAGTCGATGCCGCGGTTCCGCCAGAGCCCAACCACGCCACGAACATCCTACGATGCGCCTCGGCGGGGAGGTCGCCGCCGATCATGTAGTCGACGTTCGCGAACACCAGGGGCAACCAGCTTTCGTTGCGAAGGTCGAAACCGAATTTGACCGGTTCTCCTTCTTCGGGACCGGGAAGCGATTCGTCGCCGTTCCAACCGATGACTCGCCTGCGGATGTTCAGTCTGCCCATGGCCAACCATGGCATCACGGCCGAGACGACAATCACACCCCACAGGACCGAGTCGAACAGCAACAGCCACCCGACCCTCGTGACGTTGACGAGTATGAAGACGACCACCGCCGCCAGAATTAACCCGATTCCCCTACCCGTTGGCAAAACTGATCACCTGGTGTTTTGAGTATTCCGCCATCACACATGCCCCGCTATTAGGAGACCTCTGCGAGGCTTGTCGAACCACCACTCCCGCACTCCACATGACGCTAGATCGGCACTTCGACCGAATCGAGGATCTCCTACACGAACTGAGTTGCGTCGGTCTGGTTTGCACCCCGAAGGGTCACGCGATGCGGCAAAACCATCGGCGCCACGTCCTTCACGTCTTCGGGCACAACGTACGTCCGTCCGTCCATGGCCGCCCAGCCTTGGCAAGCCCTCTGAAGCAGGACCGTG
The DNA here is from genome assembly GCA_002328865.1 of Dehalococcoidia bacterium UBA2160. Taxonomy (GTDB): domain Bacteria; phylum Chloroflexota; class Dehalococcoidia; order Lucifugimonadales; family UBA1123; genus UBA2160. The sequence continues at coordinate 7,708 of DCWO01000074.1, forward strand.
CCCCTGAGGCTGACCCCGCGAGACAAGTATGTGTGCTCTCTCGTGGCGCGAGCCAACCGCACCATGTACTGCCTGACCGAATCGGCGACATCTACGCTCGCGACGTACTCCTGCATCTCGTTCACGTCCTTCGTCGTCACCACTGGACTCAGGGAGGGCATCCCGCGTCCGGTTCGAGCGAGTATCTCGACCTCTTGGTCGAGTGTCGGCAAGCCCAAACTCATGCGAACTAGGAATCGATCTCGCTGAGAGTCAGGCAGCGGAAACACGCCATGGCTCTCCATGGAGTTCTGTGTCGCCACGACCAGGAACGGAGCCGGCAACCGGTACATGCGGCCGTCGGCGCTGACCTGGTTTTCGGCCATCGCTTCAAGGAGCGCGGATTGTGTTCGAGGACCGGTTCGGTTGATCTCGTCGGCCAGCAAAATATTCGCGAAAACGGGTCCTGGCTTGAACTCGAACCTGCTGTCCTGCACGTTGAAAATTGACGTACCTGTGATGTCGCTGGGGAGCAGATCGGGTGTGCACTGGACTCGGGCGAATTCGCCGTCGATCGACTGAGCGAGTGTCTTGGCAATAAGCGTCTTGCCGACACCGGGCGAGTCTTCCAGCAGCACGTGCCCCTGGCACACCAGTGCCAACAGCAAGAATCGCAACCGTTCCTGCGACACCACGACGACTTCGGAGACATTGTTCTCGAGGCCGCCCAGAAGCTCTTTGAACCTCTCCTGGGTCATCATCGGGCCGTCGTCGATGCTGTCGCTTTGCACCAGCTTTGGAAATGCCATAAAGTTCGTATCCTCGCTATCGCACTGACTTTCGTTTTTTGGACTCTCGGGCACATCAAAGCCCGCGAACGGGCAACGGAGTTCTTGTCCCCGAGCCGATGGCGGGCACTATACGTTTGATTGTATGGGTTGGCGCCAGGGCCTCACACGTAGCAAGCACCGGAAACGAAATGGAGGTTTACACCCAACCTGTGTGCGGCGGCATCTGCGCGATCAATTGGCCTGCGCCGAGTGACCGCCAGGCAGGGCCAAGATCCGAGGCAGTTGAGGAACGTACGTTCAGGCGGCAGAGTGCAGAGTGACAGCTTGCCGGAGTTAGTCTGACGAGCGGCGACGCCTCGAGTTCTGCTTCCTGGCCCCGAGCCGTTCGATGACACCGAGGTCAAAGGGGAGGCCGATCTCGGGAAGGTCCCATGGCTCGATTTCGATCTCTCTCGACACTGTCTTCTGTGTGAGGCGGGTGTAGGTTATCTCTGCCAAGCGAGGCAGCGATGCAACGTCTTCCGCGTTGTATCGAATCAAGGTGTCTCTGGCGCCGCGATCGCCGTTGAGCCACATCCTCCACATGAGGACAGCGTCAAACCCGTCGAGGGTCGTCAGCTCCGAAGGCCTGCCGACCTTCAGGCGCTGTTCGATCGCTTTCAATCCTCCGCGTTCACCCAGCCTGCGCAACGGGTGCATCAGATCGATGTGTGCGATGCCCGAGAACATCCTGCCCATCTTGTGCTCGATGAACGGCAGGTCGAACGACGCGCCGTTGAACGTCACGACCAGGTCGTACTCTTCCATTACGCCGCGGAGCTCGTCCAGGTTTTCGTCGGCGACGAACGCCCGATAGCCAGTGTTGTCGAGCACTCCGACCAACGTGATGTCCGCTAACTCAGGCGACAGGCCGGTCGTCTCAATGTCGAGGAAGGCGGCCCGATCACGGAACTCAGGGTACAAGCGCCACATCTCTGAGTTGGGCAGCGTCGAGGCAAAATACGCAGCGTCCATCTCGGCCAGGCGGTCACGCGACCGGCCGACGAGCGTACGCAGGTAATCTCGACGACTTTGCGCCCGCTGCGGCAGATCTTCGGCGCAGAGGAAATCGTCCCAGGTGTTAACGCCAGCGGACCACAACTCGCGTTCGGTGACCGCGCCGATGCCGGGAAGGTGAATGAAACTGCGAGAGAGCATATCTATTTTCGACTCGATCAGTCGGCCGTCACCGACCTTGTACTCTTGTCTCCCGCCAGGGCCGCCTGGAGCCCTCTCGTGTATATTCGTCGGAGATTGATGCCTTGCCAGCTCGCGAACATGATCACGACGAAGCCTGCGCCGCCGATCAAAAGCAGCGTGGCCGCATCCACGTAGTCGGCCATTCCACCGTTGATCAGGTTGGCCGAAGCCATCATCCCGCCGATGTGCACGGAATAGACGGCCCCTACCCTGCCTCGGACTCTGTCGGCGGTAATCGACTGAATCATCGTGTGCGTGATCGTCATGAACCCTGCTTGCGACGCGCCCATGGCCATTGCCGCCAGCAGAGCCAACGGCATGCTGCCCGAGATTGCCAGGACAGCGGGCGTCAATCCGCTCAACACACCCAGGTTTAGGAAGAGTTTGCCTTTCATCGACTCACTGGTCACGCCCGCCAATCCGACGACAGCGACCAGAGCGCCGGCGCCGACAGACATCATCAGATAGCTGAAACCCGCCCCTTCGGCATCCAGACGTTGAGTTGACAGCACCGGGAGGAGCGACTCGAACGACATGGTCAATCCGCAATGGAACAGCGCCATGACCACGATCGCCCTCAGCACCGGTATCGCGTACACGTAACGCAGTCCTTCGAGCATGTTGCTGACGAATCCGCGGGTGTGGTCGATCTCACCGGTCGACGACGTGCGCACGCGCAGCGCCTGCACCAGGCTGATCGCATAGAATCCCGAGCACAGCAGGAACGCGCCGCCGACTCCGGTGGTGGCCAGCAACGGGGCGATGGCCAACGGGCCAATCAACCGCGATCCGTTCATGGTGGCCTGGTTCAGCGCGATAGCGTTCAGCAGAAGGTTTTTCGGCACCAGGTTGGGGATCAACGCCGAGCCTGCCGGCATTTGGGCAGCCCTCACCGACCCGTTCACGAACGCCAGGACCACGAGATGCCAGATGGTGACGGAGCCTATCATCACGACGACAGCCAAAACGAGGTTGTGGCCCAGATTCAGGGCGAACATGGTGGCTAGGACCTTGCGGCGGTCGAAGCGATCGGCCAGGTAACCTGAGAAGGGCGTGACGAGCACCCGAGGGATCATGGCGGCGAAAGTAACCACGCCCACCCAGAGCGAGGAGTCCGAGAGGTCGAACACCAACCAACCGCGGGCCACGATGAGCGCCCACGAGGCTGCTCCGGCCGCTAGGCTGGCAACCCAGAGGGTCCGGTAGTCCCGATAGGCCAACGCGCTGAGATACCGGGAGGACGTCTCTCGGAGCACAGACTTCGCTTTGGGCATTCGCTCGATATCGTTCCCCTTATCGCCTCGTCGATTGTCCTCTGTTGACGCTGGCGCCCGAGCCTAACTCGTCCGAACTTTTCCAAGCCGAGGGTTCTCGAAAATCGTCGCCCACACTCAGCGCAATGTCAAGCTCCGATCCGCGATTTCAACGGCGTTGGGACGACATTGTTCGGAGCGTTGCAGACATTCGTCGGTGTGTCCACGGCAAGCTTCGCCACGAAACAGTTGACGGCCATGGCGTATCGCGCCCGACGCGAGAAGATGAGCCGTCGTCGAGTGTCTCACCCAGACTGCCGGCTCGTATCAAAAGGTGAGAAGCTGCTATACGTCCTTGGGATCAGCGAACGGGTGACGACCAAGCGAAGGCTCGCGTCCTCGCTTCTCGCGTGCGCGTCCCGAACCGCGAACAGAACCTTTCCGGCCACCGTCTCCCGCCAGAACCAATCGGAGAGGGTGTCGCTGTCGGCTCCTTCTTGACCGGGTTGAGCCGTGGCAGCCTCGAAGTAGAAGGACTTCAGATCTTCCACGGCCAGCTTGAACCTATCGCCAAGGCTGAGATCGTCCTCGGACGAGGGTACGCCTCCGCCCAGAAACCCGGCGACGAACGAACCCATCGCGTCGGACTCCATGCCGCTGAGGCCGACTGTGGTGCGCATGCGCTTGCTCACCGCCATGTCGTACCAGGGACGCATCAGCGTCAATTCCTCGAGGAAGCTTGCTGACAGCTTCTCCGCGTCTCCCATCTCGGAGGCCGGCAAATCGAAATTCACCGGACACACGAGAGCAGCAGGGCCGTCCACGGGGGGAGCGTCTTCCGGGTAGTCCGTCAGAACCGGTCCGCTTGGAGCTTCCAGCAGTTCCAGGGCGCTGATGAGCACCCGGTTCTGAAACGCGGCGTCACTCGGAACGCCAAGGGGACGGCCCAACTCGAACGAAACCCACAACGCCCGGGGCGGGACGATCTTCTCGGTGTGCTCGCGGATGAGGCTGATCTGCGTCGTGGGCACTCCTTCGTCTTCGATGTAGTGTGCAAGCCCGCCTACGGCGCGCGTGCAGGCCGGTCAAACAGGGACCAGCAGTGCGGCATCGACGTTGTCTCTCTTCAACAATCCAGCGAGAGTGCGCGCGGCCGCCTCCATCTGCGCGGGCGTGTTGGCGCCCATGAACGAGTAGTGGAAATCCGCCACGCTTCCGATGGCGCCGTCTCGTGCCAGTTCGCGGAGACGGTCAAGAGGGAATACGACATTCCAGTCTTGCTGGAAACCTGTGCGGTCGTAGTTGGTCGAAACATGGCTCATCACCAGGTCGTTGGCTTCTGTGTCCCCGGGAATGACGCGATACTCGCCAGGGATGCTCTTGGCGTCTCCTGACGAAAGATTGAACAACCGGTCACCTCGCAGGTGGAGTCCAGCGGTGGATATGATGGCGACTCGCCGTTGCGAAACGGGCGGCCCTTCCACCCAAGGGCGGCCATCGAATACGGGACATTCGATGCCAAGCAAGCTCGTTCGAACAACATCAGACACCTGGTCTAGTCGGACCATTCCACACTCTCCTCGGATACATTCCCCACCAACCGGATAATCCGCAGTCGTAAGCCAATTCACGCCTGAGGATGCGATCTTACACTGATCAACGGTCGATTGACTAGCGACACGTTGATCTTCAACGACCTGCCACAAAGGTCAACAACGCTCAAAGCCGATGCGAATAAAACCGAACGGCCATTTCTGTCGTTGTATGAAGCATCGAGCTTCAAACACGCTTGGCAAGCAAAGCATTGTGAAAGAGTAGGAAGACTTGACCGGCGCCCGGCTGGCGCCGTGCTCGCGACCATGATGTGGAGTGGTGGTTGTCGCCGTCTATAGGGTTTGCATCGATGCTGGTCGGCTTCAGATCGATTTGATGCAGTCGATCATTAATAGAACCTGATCACGGCCGGGCCACATCTAAATTGGGAATCGGTGCGGAGGGGATGGGATGCGAGTGCGCCCTGGGTTGATGGTTTTCGTTTTCACCGGAATCGTCGCGATCGTCGGATTGGCGTGCGGTCAGTCGACGACGCCGACACCTGTGCCGTCACAGCCGGCTGCCCCTGCCGCGGCCCCGACCGCCGTCGCGACCCAGCCGCCTCTGGCGGCGGCTAACCCCACCGCGATGCCAACCGCTGTCACCGCGTCCGCTCCAACGCCGGCGCGATCGCCGCCAGCCCAGCCAGCGCCTTCGAGCGCCAACGAAGTGCGGTCGGACATCAAGGATTTCGTTCTCGAAGATCTGACCGTTCCGGTGGGCACAACCGTCATCTGGGAGAATCGCGACGGCGCCCCCCACACCACGACTTCCGGCAATTCGCCGAGCCCGTCGGGAGTGTGGGACAGTCCGCTGCTGCGCCAAGGGGGAGCGTTTCAATTCACATTCGATCAGCCTGGGAGTTTCCCTTATTTCTGCACCGTCCACCCAGATATGGTTGCCACGGTGACCGTCACTGACAGCGCCTCGCCGGCACTGGCCGCGGCATCGCCGACCGCGATTTCAGTTCCTGTCCCGGCGGCCACTCAACCGCCTGCAACCCAAACACCGGCCGCCTTGCCCTCCACGACCGCGACGCCGGCGCCGACAGTCACGCCGACTCCGCAACCGGTTGCCAACTCACCAACGGTCATCCCCGCAGCCACGCCGGCGCCCGCCGCTCCGACAGCAACACCGGTCCCGGCCACCGCCACGCCAACCACCGTGCCGACCAGCACACCGGAACCGATGGGACAGACGGTGGACTCTGACGTCGTCAACTTCACGCTGGAGGATCTGAACATCCCCAGGGGAACGACGGTAACGTGGCACAACCTCGACGCGGCGCCGCATACATCGACGTCCGGCGTCTCGCCGACGCCTTCAGGCGTGTGGGACAGCGGAATATTCAACCAGGGCGGCAGCTTCTCGTTCACCTTCGAGGAGACCGGTTCGTTCCCGTATTTCTGCACCGTCCATCCGTTCATGGTCGGCACAATCACAGTAACTGAAGCTGAGCAAGCCACGGCCACCCCGGCGCCTCCGGTCGCTACACCGGTTCCGCCAACACCAGCGCCATCGGCAACTCCGGCGCCGGCGGCTCAGACCGTCGAGTCTTCGATCATCAATTTCACGCTCGAAAACCTGAACGTATCGGTGGGCACAATGGTCACTTGGGAGAATTTCGACGGCGCGCCGCACACTTCAACCGCCGGAGTCTCGCCGAATGCCTCCGGGGAATGGGACAGCGGCATTTTGAACATGAATCAGGATTTCCAGTTCACGTTCGATGAACCGGGGCAGTTCCCGTATTTCTGCACGGTCCATCCGTTCATGACGGCTACCGTCACCGTGCAGAACTAATCTCTCGACGAGTCACGCAACAGAGACGAGCCACCGCATGAACTTGGCAACCTCGCCGACATTGCTGACCGTGTAGTCGGCGAACTCGATCAACTCGGC
>DCWO01000098.1 GCA_002328865.1 Dehalococcoidia bacterium UBA2160
TAACGTTGCTCAGGGCGAACGGATCGAGGGGCGTTTCCCGTTCGTGGTGAGCTTGTCGAACCCTAACCTCATCCCAACACGGGACCCGAATTGTGCGACTTCCCTCAGAGACCGAACTCTAGCTGCTGTACACGTACGTGCCGCCGGACTGGTCCCGGTTCAGCCTCCGGTTGAGGTGCAGGCCCTCGAGGATCAGCTCGATTGCCGATGCGATCGAAGCGGGGTCGTCGGAGGGCTCGATGCGTTCGACCATCTCGCTCAGGTTGGCCATCTGCGAAAGCTTCGAGGTGTAGGCGTCCGACTGGACATCCGCGCCGGTTTCGATTACCAGACCCTCTTCGAATCGAGCCAGCACGTCCGTAAACTCCCGGGGATTGAAGTACCTGCCGAACGTGTTCAGCACCGCCTTCTTGATCAAGTCGTCCACGACTTTGTACTCGCGACCCTCCTCCACGCTCTCCATCTCCACCTTGCCCGTGGTGGACGCGACGATGGCGGGCAGGTCGCTGACCCTGGGCGCGGCCCGCTCTCTGAGTCGAAGGCTGCGCTTGAAGGCGTTGCCCACTATGGTTTCGTAATTGGCGATCGAGACCCTGAGGCTGACGCCGGACCGCTGATTGATCTCTGGGCTGCGACGGGCAAGAGAGGTGAACTCGGCGATGACCTCTTTCATGTACTGAGGAACGCTCACGACCTCGTTGGTGTCTGGGAAGCTCGAGTGCTCCTGCTCGACGATGTCGATCTCCTCTTCGAGGGACCTGGGGTAGTGGGTGCGGATTTGAGCGCCGTACCGGTCTTTCAGAGGAGTGACGATTCGGCCTCTGTTGGTGTAGTCCTCCGGGTTCGCGGAGCATACGAGGAACACGTCCAGGGGCAGCATGATCTGGTAGCCCTTGATCTGGACGTCCCGCTCCTGCATCAGGTTGAACAGGCTCACCTGGATCCGTTCGGAGAGGTCGGGCAGCTCGTTGATGCAGAAAATGCCGCGGTTGGTGCGGGGAATCAGCCCGTAGTGGATGGTGAGCTCGTCCGAAAGGTACCGACCCTCGGCAACCTTGATCGGGTCGATCTCGCCGATGAGGTCGGCGACCGTGATGTCGGGAGTCGCGAGTTTCTCCGAATATCGGTGATCGCGAGGAATCCAGCGGACCTCGACCTCGTCGCCGTTCTCGGCGATCCGGCTCTGGCACGACTTGCAAATCGGGTCGAAGGGGTCGTCGTTGAGCTCGCAGCCTTCGATTGCCGGGATTTCTTCGTCCAGGAGTGTGACGATGTTCCGGATCAGCCGCGATTTAGCTTGGCCGCGCTCGCCGAGGAGGATCAGGTCCTGCCCGGCTAGGATGGCGTTCTCCAGTTGCGGTATGACCGACTCGTCGAAGCCGATGATGTCCGGGAACATCTCCTCGCCGGCTTCGATCTTTCGGATCAGGTTGCGCCGGACCTCTTGCTTGACCGGGAGAACCTCGTACCCGCTGTCGCGCAGTTCCCCGATGGTCTTGGCTTTGGAGTTGTCTGACATTCTACGTGTGCCCCCTCAAATGCCCTCACGTCGTTGCATAACACATATCGTCAAGATGGGGTTTTGGGATCTACTTGCCCGATTCTCGCCCTTGCGGCTATTCACTTGAGCCCCACGTCACTGTAGGAGACCATCCAAATCCACCGTCCATGGATTCGACTCGAATGCCTTGCAAGAGCGGGGACGGCTTTCAGTGGAATCAGTCTTGCATACACGGTCCGCAGTTTCAACCGGCGTCCCAGTCAAACCTCTTTCGCCCGTGCTGAGCACGACGTGTCGTGAAGCGATATTCAGCCTGTCTACGGACGACCGAGCGCCACACGTGACGTCACGCCGAGCCCGACCGCCGCCTGTAGACCTCGACTCCGGCGTAATCGAGGATCGAACCTTTTATCGGAGGGTCGGGCTTCTTTACCCGCACTCTGGTCGCTTGCGCCGGGAACCGGTCCAGGATTTCTGTCGCAATCCGGTCAGCAAGCGTCTCCAGCAGCTTCACCGATTTTCCTTCGACGACTTCGCGCACCGTGCCGAACAGGCGCGAGTAGTTGACCGTGTGGCGGATGTCGTCAGATCGGCCTGCGGGCTCGAGGTCCATGTGCACTTCCAGGTCGACGATGAATCGCTGGCCCAGCGCCTGTTCGTCCGAGTCCACCCCGTGAAAGCCGTAGAACACCATGCCAGCCAGAACGATCATGTCTTCATTCATCTTCGTGAATCTCCGATCTCATTGTTTCGTCTTCATCGACCCAACTCTTGGACCGCTCCACGGCGCGCCGCCATTCGCGACGGAACGATGTTCTGCGATCTTCGGTGATGCGAGGCTCGAACACGGCGTCGGCTGTCCGAAGCGCTGCGATCTGCTCCGTACTGTCCCAGAACCCCACGCCCAACCCCGCCAGGTATGCCGCGCCGAGCGCCGTCGTCTCCTGGACCGCCGACCTCTCGATTTGAATGCCCAGGATGTCAGCCTGGAGCTGCATGAGCAGCTCGTTCGCCGTGGCGCCGCCGTCGGCTCGGAGTTGGGCCACCGGCAGTCCGGTGTCGGCCTTCATCGCGTCCAGCACGTCGGCCGTCTGATGCGCCGTCGACTCGAGTGCGGCCAAGGCAAGGTGGCCGCGTCCTGAGTCGCGTGTGAGACCCAGGATGGCGCCGCGGGCGTACATGTCCCAGTGCGGCGCCCCTAGCCCGGTAAACGCGGGCACGAGATACACGCCGCCGTTATCCGGCACGCTGGCAGCCAGCTCTTCGACTTGCGAAGCCTCGTCGATCAGCCCGAGTCCGTCCCGCAGCCACTGAACCGTGGCGCCCGTCGAGAAGATGCTGCCCTCCAGTGCGTACGTGACCTCGTCGCCCAGCTTCCACGCGACCGTGGCGATGAGACTCGCGCTCGACTCCATTGGCCGATCGCCGGTGTTGACGAGTACGAACGAACCCGTGCCGTAAGTGTTCTTCGCCATGCCCGGCTCGAAGCAGGCCTGGCCGAACAGCGCCGCCTGTTGGTCCCCGGCGACGCCCGCGATGGGAATCCCGCCGTCGCCGAACGGCTCGCCGACAGCGTGTCCATAGATGGCGCTGGACGGTCGTACCTCCGGGAGCGTGGCCCGCGGGATGTTCAACTCGGCGAGCAGGTCGTCGTCCCAGTCCAGCGTTCGGATATTGAAGAGCATCGTTCTGGAGGCATTGGTTACGTCCGTGACATGCGCTGCGCCGCCGGTCAACTTCCACATGAGCCACGAGTCGACCGTCCCGCACAGCAGATCGCCGGCCTCAGCCCGCTGCTGGCCGTCGGGAATGTGATCGAGTATCCACCTGAACTTCGTCCCGGTGAAGTAGGCGTCGATGGGCAGGCCGGTCTTGGCCCGCACCGTGCCTTCCAGGCCACGGGCGATGAGCTCCTCGCAGAGCGGCGCCGTGCGGCGGCACTGCCAGACGATGGCGTTCATCACGGGCACACCCGTGTCTCGCTCCCACACCACGGCGGTCTCCCGCTGGTTCGTGATGCCTATCGCGGCAACTGCGCTCGAGTCGGCGCTCGCCGTTTCGAGCAACAATCCGGCCGTTTCGAGGCATGATTCGAAAAGCTCGACCGGGTCGTGTTCGACCCATCCGGGCTTAGGGAAGATCTGCGTGATCTCGCGTGACGCAGAATGCACCGAATGACCCGCGGAGTCCACCAAGACCGCTGTTGTTCCTGTGGTTCCCTGGTCGAGAGCCATGATGTAAGCTTTGTCTGGCAACTGTTCACCCCGGCAGATACTAAGCCATGAATCTGCTATCGTGTCAAGCGGCGCCATCCAGGGCATGATCCCAGCGGGCTGGATGGCTCGAATGCCGATGAATCGGTGGTTCGGAGGGACGAGATTCCATGCAAGAACGACGCATCAAGATCGAAACCGGCGGCGTCGAGGTCAACGCGGTGCTCAACGACTGCGATACTGCGGATCTCGTGTGGTGCGCGCTGCCCATCACGGCCTCCGGAAGCGTCTGGGGCGACGAGATCTATTTTCGGACGAACCTGACTGCCGACGAACAAGATTCGGTGGCCGTCGTCGAGATGGGCGCCGTGGCTTTCTGGCCGCCGGGCCAGGCGATATGCCTGTTTTACGGGCTGACGCCGATGAGCACGGGTGACGAGATCAGGCCGGCGAGCCCGGTCAACGTCATCGGTCAGATCGAAGGCGACCCGACCGTGCTCAAGTCGGCGCCGTCCGGTTCCGACGTTCTCGTGGAGAAAGCGTGATGCCAAACGACAATGCCGCCGAGAATGGAAGTGGTGAGACGCCGTTTTCGGACCAGCTCAGAGCCAAATACGCTTCCATGTGGGAGCGAGAGCAGAATCACCCATTCGTCGTCGGAATAGGCGACGGCAGCTTGCCGCTGGAGAATTTCCGATACTACATGCGGCAGGACTACATTTTCCTGATCGCCTACTGCCGAGCGTTGTCACTGGCGGTCGCCAAGGCGCCTACGGTCGAGGACATGGGCTGGTTCGCGCGCCTGATCCACGAAACCCTGAACACGGAGATGGCGCTGCACGTCAGCTTCTGCGCCGACTTCGGCATCACCGAGGAGGAGCTGCGTGCGACAGAGCCGTCGCCGACCACGCTTGCGTACAACGACCACATGATCCAGACGGCGTACTCGGGCAGTGTGGGCGAGATCGCCGCCGTTGTCCTCCCTTGCGCCTGGGGATACTTCGAAATCGGGCGGATGCTTCACTCACGAGGCGCCCCCGAAAACCAACCCCTGTACGGCCGGTGGATCGAGGCTTACAACGCGCCTGAGTACGCCGATCTGGTGGCCTGGCTCCGGTCTTTCGTCGACCGCATAGCCTATGAGGGCGGGCCCGAGGAGCGCGCTCGCATGGATGAAGCGTTCCTGGCGGGGACTCGGTTCGAGTACATGTTCTGGGACGCGGCGCACCGGCTGGAAAAGTGGCCGACCTGATGCGCCTGGAGCGAGTGAGCAGGCCGAGGGACGGCCGCCGGTCTTGAAGGTTTTCCAGGGGCCGCAATATAAGTGGTGGGCGTTTCTGGCCCTTGCCATCGGACTGTTCGCGTCGGTTTCCGATCATGGCAGCGTAACCGTCGCGCTCCCGTCGATCGCGGACCATTTCGAGACTGATCTGACGACCACACAGTGGATCGTCATCGGATACGCGTTGGCGATCAGCGCCCTACTCATGCCCATGGGCCGACTCTCCGACATGGTGGGCCGCAAACGGATATACCTCCTGGGATTCATCGTTTTCGTCATCGGCGGCGCGATCGCAGGCTCATCTCCCAATGTCACTGTGTTGATACTGGCCAAGATATTCCAGGGCGTCGGATCGGCCATGACACAGGGCACGTCGATGGCGATGATCATGGCCACGTTCCCGACCGAGGAACGTGGAAGGGCGCTGGGTCTTCAGATGAGCGTCGTCGGAGTAGGAGGCGTGGCCGGCCCATCGGTAGGCGGGTTTCTTGTGGGCGCTTTCGACTGGCGCTGGGTGTTCTACGGCAACATTGCTCTCGGCGCGATTGCACTGGCGGCGGCGTGGGTCGTTTTGGACGCCCGCCGCACCGGGCAGCCCCCGGAACTTCGGGAGACTTTCGACTGGCTCGGGGCGAGTCTGTCCGCCGGGGCGTTGCTGTCGTTCCTGCTGGGCATGACCTGGGGACCGAGGATCGGATGGAGCCACCCAGGGATCGCCGCCGCAATGTCTTTGACGATATTGCAGATCATCGGATTCGTTTGGTGGGAGCTGCGCGCGCCGGCGCCGATGATGGACGTGAGGCTGTTCAAGAGCGCCCTGTTCAGCTTGAGCGTCTCCGCGTACTACATCTCGTTCCTGGGCATGTCCGCCGTTCGGTTCCTGATGCCGTTTTATCTTCAGGCCGTCCTCGGATACTCCCCAGCGCAGGTGGGACTTGTCATCGTACCGGGGGCGGTCGCCATTATCATCACTGGACCGCTGGCCGGGCGGCTCTCGGACCGCTATGGCTGGCGACCGTTCACCGTCGGAGGCATGGCCGTTTGTGTCGCTGGATTGCTGGTGCTGTCCAGACTCCAGTCCGACTCGCCGCTGTGGTGGGCGATCCTCGGAATGGTTTTGCAGAGCTTCGGCTCAGGCACCCTCAACGCCCCGAACAACAGCGCCGTCCTGAGCACGGTCGCTCAAAGCAGCTACGGCGTCATGTCCGGGTTCCTGAACCTGGTGCGCAACGCCGGAAACGTGACGTCGATAGCGATGATGACCGCTATGGTCACGGCGACAATGGGCGGCATGGGCTACGCGCCTACGCTGTCGGCGGTCACCGCGGATGGCGGCGCCGGTGTGATCGAGGCGTTCACCATCGGATTGCGTCAGGCGTACTTCGTTGTCGCGATGATCGTAGTAGTGGGCGTCCTCGCTTCGTTCTTCAGCGGTGTCCGGCAGACGCAAACGGCGAGCCCGGAAACGGCCGCGCAGCCGACCGGCGATCGATCCGCCTAAGACTTCCGTCGCCGATCGGGCCGACCACGGTCGAACGTAATCAATCATTCCCGGTCGAGCCTAAGGCGGCGCCATGACGCCCGCGTGCTCACCTGCCCTCCCCACACCCAAGACGAGCTTTGTCGCCGAGAAACATGTCCCCCGATCCGGTTGCGCACGCCCATTCAACATCGTTCCAACGACGCGCCCGTATATGGTGCAAGCTCCGAGCACTACGAATGTTTGGTTCGCGCACGAGGCGGCGGTAGTACACATGCATCTACCGAACAGAATCGGGAACGACCATATTGGAAGCATCACAGACAAGTTCACCGATCAAGGGGGCAATCATGCAGCGCACTCAAACTCTCCAGGGCCTGGCGCCGTACATCTGGCGGCTGGCGATCATGCTGACTGTGGCAGTCATCGGTTACTTGATAGTCTCCGCGTTCGGTTATCTCTTGTTTACCTACGGGATCTGGGCTGGCGGTTAGGTTGCCGACGACGATCGGACGATCTGCCTAGAGACGGGACCCACCTGGGGCAGAGCCATGTCACGCATGATAGATGTCGCCGACAAGATGGAGCAGGGAAACCGCCTGGCGCAATCTGCAGACCACGAGGCGAATATCAACATATTGATCGAGGCGACATCCCTCAACGCTAGCTCGACCTCCGCCTTTAGCCGTCGACCAGGGGCCCATCGCCGCTCTCCTCCGCCGTTGCACCTTCGGTTGACAGCACCCGCATCGTCTAATACTCTGCACCGCGTGACAGCCGCCCGGCAAAACCCTACCCTGACGGACCACAGCTATGCCAGCAATCGACTCTCCTTCCGATGCCCATCCTACGCCTGACGCGAAACTGGCGCTGTCGCCGTTTCGTGTGCTGGACCTGACCGAGGGAGGCTTCAACTGGTGCGGAAAGGTGCTGGGCGATCTTGGCGCGGACGTCATCAAGGTCGAGCCGCCCGGCGGCAGTCCGACCAGAGGGCGAGCGCCCATCTACGCGGCTTCGAACGGCGTCGAGACCAGCCTGTTCTGGGAGGCGTACTGCGCCAACAAGCGGGGCGTTGCCCTGGACATCGAGTCGTCGGAAGGCCAGCAATCGCTGAAGTCGCTTGCCGCCGACGCCGACATCGTGATCGAGTCATTCGCTCCCGGCTACATGTCGAGTCTCGGACTTGGTTACGAGCATCTGAGTGAGATCAACCCGGGCGTGGTAATGGCGTCGATCACGCCCTTCGGTCAGACGGGCCCGTACTCGCAGTACCGGACGACCGACCTGGTTGCCTGGGCCATGGGCGGCATGCAGTACGTCGCCGGCGATCCCGACCGTCCGCCGGTTCGAATCAGCTTCCCGCAAGCCGAGCTCAACGCCGCCGGCCAAGCAGCCGCCGGCGCCATGACCGCGCTCTGGCATCGGCAGACGACGGGCCGAGGACAGCACGTCGACGCGTCGATGCAGGTAGCCGTCATCTGGACCCTCATGAACGCAACGCCGTATCCGCCTTTGCACGGCGCGAACGTGGAGCGCAACGGAGCATTCAGGTCACGCGGTCCCGTAAAGATTCGGCAAGTATACCCCTGCCTCGACGGCTACCTGAGCGTGAACATGGCGCCCAGGACGATAGTCTCGATCGTCGCGTGGATGCGAGAGGAAGGGGTCGCCCCCGATTGGCTCGCCGAGATGGACTTCGACGATTACAATCTGGCCAAAGCGGTCGCCGACGACGATATAGAGACTCTGGAAACGTTCGCGAGAATCCAAACGCGTGTCGAGGGGTTCTTTGGCGGGAAAACCAAAGCCGAGGTGTATGACCGCGCCATCTGGCACAGAATCCTGGCCGCGCCGTGCAACACCGTCCAGGACATCGCCGAGAGCCCGCAACTGGCGGCACGGCATTTCTGGCCACAGTTGGATCATCCGGAACTCGGCGAGAGACTCACGTATCTCGGCCCGTTCATCAAGATGAGCGAAAGCCCGATCCGGCTTCGAAGGCCGGCGCCGAGCATCGGTGAGCACAACGACGAGATACTCGGGTCGTTGACCGAGTCTGTTCCCGCCAATCCGCCGTTTTCGACGGCCGGCACGGACGGCGATGCCGCGCAGATGCCGTTCAAAGGACTCAAAGTGTTGGACTTCACGTGGGTCGGGGTCGGACCGATCACGGTTAAGTACCTGGCGGACCACGGCGCGGACGTAATCCGGGTTGAGTCCGTTTCGCGTCCCGACGTGCTGCGCAACGCCCCGCCGTTCAAAGACGGCACGCCTGGGATCAACCGCAGCCAGTTCCCGGCCAGCTACAACACCAGCAAGCGAGGATTGGGCCTGAACATGGCCACCCCCGAGGCGCGGGAGACTGTCAAGAAGTTGATCGAGACATGGCAACCCGACATCGTCGCCGAAAGCTTCACCCCACGAGTCATGTCTTCGTGGGGACTGGGGTACGAGGACATCCGTGCCGTCAAGCCCGACGTGATCTATTTCAGCACCTGCCAGCAGGGACAAACCGGCCCGCATTCGGTCTACGCGGGCTTCGGGCAACTCGCGGGCGCTCTGGCCGGATACTATCACCTGACAGGTTGGCCAGACCGTGACCCGGCGGGTCCTTACGGCGCGTACTCGGATTTCGTGAACCCGCCCAACGCGTACGCCGCAATCGTCGCGGCGCTTGAGTATCGAAGGCGGACCGGCAAGGGGCAACACCTCGATCTGTCGCAGTACGAATGCGCGACACACTATCTCGCGCCCGCGTTGATGGACTACATGCTCACCGGCCGCATCCTCGGACGCGAAGGCAACGGCGACGTCGCGTTGGCGCCGCATGGCGTTTACAGGTGCAAAGACGCCGACAGAGAGTACACCGGCCTCGGAGAGTCCTGGCTCGCGATAGCAGTTGACGGCCAGGACGAGTGGACCGCACTGTGCGATGCGATGGGCAAGCCGGGCTTGGCGACCGAGCCGATGTTCCGTACGGCAGGTGAACGCAGACAGAACTCGGCGGCGCTCGATGAGGCGATTCAGGCGTGGACGTCGACTCAAGACAGCCACGAGGCGATGGGCTTGCTGCAACGCGCCGGAGTTTCCGCCGGCGCCGTGCAGAACCAGGCCGACCTCTGGCAGGACCCGCAGCTACAACACCGAGGGTTCTTCAAGTGGCTCGACCACACCGAGTGCGGTCCGATGCCGTACGACGGTCTCCAGTTCCTGCTGTCCGAAACCCCAGGCCGTCTCACCGCTCAAGCCTTGATCGGTGAACACAACGAATCCTTGCTGAAAGAAACGCTGGGCTTGAGCGACGACGAGATCGGAGACCTGGCAGCATCAGGGGCGCTGGAAGCGTCGTAGAGATTGACGCGAAAGGGTCGGCCTGAAGACCGAGCCAACCGCAGCCCGTGGTGCTTCGGCCCTTCAGGGCCAAGCCCGTACTCACCCTTCTTCCACGCGAAAAACAACCAACATGCGGAGGCGTCGAAAATGGCAATGGCACTCGAAGGCATCAAAGTCGTGGACCTGACGCGCATGGCGCCCGGTCCGTTCTGCACCATGGTCCTGGGAGACATGGGCGCCGAGGTCATCAAGGTCGAGCAACCCGGCGGAGGGCGAATGGCCGTTGCCCGCGGACTCCCGGACGCGGCCGAAGCCCAACGCCGCGCCGCTTTCAGTGCCGTGAACCGAAATAAGCGCAGCATCGTCTTGAACCTCAAGAACCGGGAGTCCCAGGACATTCTGTTGAAGCTGGCCGAAGACGCCGACGTGTTCCTGGAAGGCTTCAGGCCGGGCGTCGTTTCGCGCCTCGGTTGCGATTACGAGACGCTTCACAAGCTAAACCCCAAGCTGGTCTACTGCTCGCTGTCCGGCTACGGGCAAGACGGGCCATATCAGAATCTGGTCGGCCACGACATCAACTACATCTCGGTCGGCGGGGCTCTGGGCGGCATCGGCACGCCGGACGGGCGGCCCGCGATACCGAACAACATCATCGCCGATTACGCCGGAGGCGGATTGCACGCGGCTGTCGGCGTCATGGGGGCGCTCCTGGCCAAAGGCACGACCGGCGAGGGCCAGTACGTCGACATCGCCATGTCCGACGGGGTCGGCTACATGCTGGCCGCGATGATGTCCGAATACTTCTCGCTCGGTTCGATTCCAAAACCGGGCGCCACGGTCCTTAACGGCGCCGCGCCCTACTACAACGTGTACAAATGCAAGGACGGCAAGTACCTGAGCCTGGGCTGCATCGAGCCGTGGTTCTGGACCGACCTGTGCACGGCGCTCGGTCGCGAAGACTTGATCGAAGGCCAGTTCGACGAGAGCAACTGGCCCCGTGTGACCGTTGAGCTCGAGAACATTTTCGCCCAACGGGACAGGGAAGAGTGGTGGACGATGTTGGAGAGTGCCGGCGATGTGGCGGTCGCCAAAGTGTATTCGATCGATGAAATGGTCGAAGACCCTCAGAACGTTCATCGAAAGATGGTCATCGACGTTGGCGAAGTAAACGGCGAAACCGTACGCCAGGTCGGCATCGGTCCAAAGCTGTCAACCACGCCAGGCAGCGTCCGGACGTTGGGCGCGGTGACCGGTCAGCACACAAAGGAGATTCTGAGCGAACTCGGTTACGCCTCCGCCGATGTGGAGCGCCTGATCTCCGAAAGCGCCGTCGAAGCCGCGTAGCCCACTCGGATGAGTTTGAGCTGGTTCTCATATGGAGCCCGGCCTGAGCGTCTGCCATCGCCAGCTAATGCGTCTGTCTTGCAGGGTGGTGAAAGATGTCGACAAGTTCAACGTCTGATGTAATTGTCGTCGGCATCAGCTCGCCAGCCGGGGGCGGCAAAACGGCGATGGCGAAAAAGACTTCAGAGCTTCTGGAAGACTCGGTCGCGATCCACTTCGATGACTACGATTTTGACACCGTACATCCCGACAGCTACCGGAAATGGCTTGAGAGGGGCGCAGATTTCAACGACTGGAAGACTCCGCGACTGAGACACGACCTGAGCAAGCTAAAAGCGGGCGAAACAATCGTTTCGCCTGTTGACGGCACGATAATCCAGCCTCGGAAATATGTGGTTTTCGATGATCCCCTTGGGTACGCGCATGCCGAAACAGCCGGGCTCATCGACTTCATGGTGTTCATCGAAACTCCGTTGGATGTCGCCATGGCCCGCAGGACGTTGCGCACTTTCAAGCTGGCAGGTCCTGACCGCGCCGATTACGCCATCGACTCTGTCAAGGCGGAATTGACCGCTTACCTTGAATATGCACGTCAAGCGTACCTTGAGTTGGACAAGCAGGTTAGGCCAATGTGCGATCTGGTGCTGGACGGACACCTCGCGGTGGACGAACTTGCACGACAATTGGTTGACGCCATAATGCAATGGTTGGTCAACCACCGTCCCCGCTGAACGCCGCAGTCGACGTGTAGCTATTTAACTTTCAGGTTACACCAGCCCTGCGTCGCCCGATGTCTGTCCGTCCTCGATGTCGACTTGAAGAGCGCTGAGAGCGACTGACAGCATCGCGTAGTATCCGACCAGCGTCACGAGGTCGATGACGCCGCCGGTTCCGAGCAATCGCTCGGCGGTCTCGAAGGTTTCCGGAGCGAGGGTCCCCGCGCCGACGAGCTCTTTGGCGGCCTTGGCGCAAATGCTCTGGCCCGGTGTCAGCCCCGGCGGATCGCGCCTGGTGCGGATAGCGTCGATGACCTCCTCGGGCACGCCCGCTCGCCTGGCTACCGGAGCGTGGTGCGCCCACTCGTATTCGGCGCTCGCCTCGCGTGCGACGCTGATGATCGCGATCTCGCGAGAGACTGGGTCCAACGACGTGTGGAACCTCAAATACTCGCCGAGTTGGCCCACTGCGTCGGCGGCGCCCGGACTGTTGAGCAACGCGCGGAACGAATTGGGCATCGGCGTATCCGGCTCTACGGAACCTCGGGTTTCGGCAATCCGATCGTAGATGTGCCGGTCGTCCTCAGCAAGATCGTCTCGGTCCAGATAAGGCACTCGTGCCATCTGACGCCTCCAGTTTCAAATTCGAGCCGGTTCCCCTTTTGACGATACTAACGACCACTCGCGCCGATCGCCAGTGTTCAGATTCAAGATAGAGGATACGTAAGGAGGCGAAGCTCTCCTTGCGCGGGGGATTGGGGGTGTCCCCCAAAGAACCCTCGAGGGCGGGCGGGTGGGACAAGCAACGTCCGTTAACGTGCGAAGTGGATACGGGCTATTGGCATGCTACACTAAATCGCGCCGTCAGCCTTCAGCTTCGCGATGTCGTCAGCACTCAAGCCGAGCTCATCGGCGTACACACGTCGGTTGTCCTCCCCCAGCAGCGGCGCCCGCCTCGTTATCGCCCAGGGAGACTCCGGCAACTTGTACGGAGCTCCGGGGTAGATGAAGCTGTCCCCAAGTTCCGGATGATCGACCTCGACCGGGAATCCGCGCGCCTGGAAATGCGGGTCCGTGAACACGTCTTCGGGGGCGTAGACGATGCCCCACTGGAACCCGAGCCCCTGCGCCTTGCTGAACAGCTCGTACGAATCTGTCTTGCCAGCGAGAGCGCCCATCGCCACCGCCACGCGCCGCTGCTGTTCGAGCGCATCAGGGTCGCCTAACCGCATCGCCGTCCAGTTCGGCGTGTCGAGATACTCGCCCAGGTTCCCCAGTAAGTCTTCCTCGTCCAGCCAGGCGAGCAGGTGGAGCCATTGCTCTTCGGTCCGAGCCGGAAACCCTACGTTCACGTATCGACCGTCGCGGCACAGCACCTGCGATGGTGAGGTCGGGACCACCGCCGCGTGGCGTCCGGTTTGGCGCTGCACGGTGTCTCGAGCCACGAGCCAGTTATAGGTGGCGCCCTCGGTGGTCACGTTCAGCGCCGCGTGCATGTTCGCGTCGATGTGCTGACCGGCGCCGGTGAACTGCCGGTGTATGAGCGCAATCATGATCGCGTTGGCCGTGTAGTGGCTGACGACGTGCTGCGCCTGATTGCCTCCGCCTCGAACAGGAGGCAGCGAGTGGTCGTCGTAGCCGCAGTTCCACACGGGACCGCCGAAAGCCAACGCGGTCAGGTCGGTGCTCGCCCAGTCGGCGAAAGGACCTTCTTGGCCGAATGGTGTGATCGACGCCATTACGACCGTTGGAGCCACACTCACAATCGAATCATAGTCCAGGCCGAGCTCACGCATGCGTCCGGGCGGCATGCTGTCGACGATGACGTCGGCGTCCGCTGCGAGCCGCTCGAACAGCGAGCGGCCGGCGTCCGTCGTCAGATCCAGCGTCACGCTCGACTTGTTGGTGTTGTAATGCCAGAAGTAAAGGCTTCGGTCGATTCCGGGCTCGTCCTGATAGAACGGTTCGTAACTTCGAGTCGGGTCCCCTTCACGAGGTTCGATCTTGACGACCGCGGCGCCCATGTCGGCGAGCAACTTTCCGCACCAGGCGCCGAGTTCGGCGCCAACCTCCAGCACTCGGATGTCGTCCAGAACGTTCGGTTCGCTGCTCGTGGCCATCTAGATGACCCCCTCTTCGCCGAGTTCGGAGAGGGCAGTGGGGTCGATTCCGAGCACGCCTCCGAAGATCTCTTCGTTGTGTTGGCCCAGGACGGGCGCGCCGCGAATCACCGTCGCCGGGGTTTCGGTGAGCTTCACCGGCACGCCATCGACTCTGACTCGACCGATCTGCTCGTGCTCGACCTCGGGGAACAACCCCCAGGCGGCCGTGTTCGGGTCGTGTTCGATGCGCTCTTCGGGAAGCTGAACCGCTCCCGCCGGGACGCCCTTGGCCTGAAGCGCCTCCATGACGTCGAAGTTCGATCTGGTCGAGGTGCGCGCTTCGATGATGGCGTCGAGCTCGTCGTGAGCCTCGATGCGGCCGTCGACTGTTTTGTAGCGCGAGTCTGAAGCTAGGTCCGTGCGCCCGATCGCTTCACAGAGCGACAGCCACTCTTCGTCGTCGCGAACCGCAATCGCCACCCATCGGTCGTCGCCCGCGCACCGGTAGATGCCGTGCGGCGCCATCTTCGGGTATTGGCTGCGGTTGCTGTTCGGGCTGCCCGGCCGTCGGCTGCGTTTGCCGTTGACCGTGAAATCCAGCAGCGCCGGACCGTTGAGCGTGGCCGCGCCGTCGGAGCACGACATGTCGACCCACTGGCCGGCGCCGGTCTTGTTCCGATGGTAGACGGCCATGAGAATCGCGATTGCCATCAGATATCCGCCCGTGTGGTCCATGTACGAGTAACCCCAGCCTGCGGGCGGCATGTCGGGAGCGCCCGATTGAAACGTCAGTCCCGACACGGCCTGGACGATCGGCCCCCAAGTCTTGAACCTCGCATACGGCCCTTGGTGCCCGAAGCCGGAGTTCGACACGTAGATGATGTCGGGCTTTAGAGCTTTCATCTCCTCGTATCCGAAGCCCCAGCGATCCAATACGCCCATGCTGAAGTTCTCAGTCACCACGTCGCTGACTGAAATTAGGTCCGCGAGGATCGATTTTGCCTCCGACTTTCGCATGTCAAGCGTGACGCCCAGCTTCTCGACGTTGTGGTTGTTGAACGCGCCGCCCAGGCTTACGCCTCGACGTTCGTCCAGCCACGGACCCGTGCCTCGGAAGATGTCCCATCCCCCTTCTCTAAGCCGATCCTCGACGCGAATCACTTGCGCGCCGAACGTGGCGAGAAGCTTCGTCGCGCCCGCGCCCGCGAGTTGGCCGGTGAAGTCGCAAATCCTGATGCGGGAGAGGGCGGGGCATCGGTCGTTGGACGTAGACATCTGCTGCATGTTCCTCCGAATG
>DCWO01000037.1 GCA_002328865.1 Dehalococcoidia bacterium UBA2160
CAGGCGGAGCAACTAGCGGGGTGGGTGGCGGCGACCGCCGCCATCGTGGCGATCTACCATCGTGAAACATACGGCGTCGGCCAAGAGGTCGACGTGTCGGCAATGGAAGCCGTGGCCAACCACATCAGGGGGAATTTCGCGACTTACTCGTACGACATCTCTCAGTTGCCTGAAACACGGGAGCAGGCAATGTTCCGCTGGGTGTGGCCGTGCAAGGACGGTTACGTCTCGGCGGCGTTCACGTTCGACCATTGGTGGCAGAAACTTAAAGAATTGATGGGCGCGCCTGCATGGGCTGATCGAGAGGAGTTCACCAATCTGCCGGGCCGGCGCGACCACATGGTCGAAAACGAAGAACGCGTCATCGAATGGCTGAGTGGCAAAACCCGTTTCGAACTATACAAAGACCTTCAGACTGCTGGAGTGCCATGTTTCCCTGTATTGAACATGGCCGAGATTCTCGACAGCCCTCACTACAAATCACGAGAATTCTTCGTCGAGCAGAATCACCCCGTGGCTGGCGCCGTCAAGCAGCCGGGCCCGCCTTTCCGGATGTCCCGGTCTCCGTGGCAGATCAGGCGACCGGCTCCCGCGTTGGGACAGCACAACGACGAGATTCTTGGCGGCGATGGGCCGACTGCCCGCCGAGACGATGCGCCACTTCAAGGGAGAGCAGCCGAGGCGCGTCCAGCCAACAAACCGCTTCAAGGCATCAGGATCATCGACTTCGGGTGGATACTCTCGGTGCCCCATTGCGGCGCTTGGCTGGGCACGTTGGGCGCCGAAGTGATTCGGGTGGAATCGAACACCAGGCTTGAGCTTGGGCGAATGCCAAGGATCGGCGCCCCCGCGGACGGCATTCCAGGGGTGAACCGGAGCGCGTTGTGGAATGGACTGAACTACAGCAAGCTGGGCGTGACGCTGAATATTCGCGACCCGGATGCCAAAGAACTTGTCAAAGAGCTCGTCGCCGTCTCCGACGTGGTGATGGAGAACTTCGCCACCGGAGTGCTCGAACGACTGGGACTGGGATATCAAGAGTTGCGCAAGGTGAAGCCGGACCTGGTGATGCTTTCGGGATCGACGATGGGCGTAACCGGACCAGAGCGCGAAGCCACGGGTTTTGGACCGAACGTGGCGTCGTATGCGGGACAACCGTTCTTGACCGGTTACGAAGGCGGCGCGCCGCAAAACCAAGGCGGAAACTGGCCCGATTATCTTGTAGGCACAATGATGGCGTTTGGCATCTTGAGTGCTCTGCTGTAACGCGCAAAGACCGGCGAAGGACAATACATCGAGGCTGCCATGTCCGAGGTAATCTCCAGCTTGCTGCCCGAAGCGTTCCTGGAGTACACCATGAATGGGACGCTCGTCGAACGGATCGGCAATCATGATCCGAACATGGCGCCACACAACGTATACCGGTCTCTCGGGGAAGATGCATGGCTTGCAATCGCTGTGCGGAATGACGACGAATGGCGGGCGATGTGTCATGTCTTGGGGCAACCCGAGCTGGCCTTGGAACCTCGATTTCTGACGCTGGCCGCTCGAAAGAGCAACGAAAGCGCCCTCGACGAGATCGTGCAGGCGTGGACTCGAACGCTGGATCCTACCGCCGCCATGGAGCTGCTTCAAGGCGCCGGCGTTCCGGCCGGACCGGTGATGGATGTCATCGCACTGATGGGAGATCCGCAGATCGCGAGCAGGGGATTCGCGGTAGAAATGGTGCACCCGGAAGTCGGCGAACGAACCGTGGCCGGCATCCCCGCGCGGTTTGGCGCGATTCGTGAGCCAGCCTATTTCCATGCTCCTCAACTTGGTCAACATAACGACTTCGTGTTCGGCAACGTTCTCGGCCATCCGCCAGAACAAGTCGGAATCCTGAAGGCGTCCAAAGCGATCTACTAGCCCGCCGTTGGAGTCGTTTGGCTATGCACCAACATGATGGCTCTGCCGACTGGGTTTTCCGGCGAAGCAAGTGCAGAGCGAGCGTCGGTCGATCGAGATCATCACGACCCGGCGCCGCATGCAACTAACGCGTTGAGCAAGCTCAACCTTCTGGCCAGGGCGAGTTGTCCGTTGACTGCCCCTCCAAGCGACAGCGACGCCAGGCCGGCATCCGCCTGAGCGGCGCACGACCGGATCCAAGGTCCTTGGGCCGGTGATTCAACAAACATCCAAAGAAGGGGACCGCATGAATGGGACACATGGTGAAAGCAGCCGACACGATACAACCTATACGGCTACAGGCCTCAAGCCGAACGGGCTTCAGACGGTGGACGATGGAGAATCGATCAGGGTAATTGCCACTTGACGCTATCCGATGAGAAACTCCCGGAAAGTAGGTTTGCATGAAAATCGAATCGATTGAAATATCTGTGTTCGAATTGCCGATGTATCGGTCAACGATCCGAGCAATGAACACTGGAGCGGACAGCACGCCTCGATGGCAGAACTCCACCGCATCAAGCGGCTTGGCACCGGTGCAGGTGATCCGTGTGAGGACAGACGACGGCGTCGACGGAGTGTGCACGGTCGGGGACTGGCGCTACACCGAGATGTCCCCGCAGCAACTGGACCAACTACGGCAGTTGACCATCGGGGAGGACCCGCTCAACCGAGATCGAATCTACTCACGATTGCGCTCGTTGGCCCGATTCTACGACCCTGCCTGGTTTGGCGGGTTCGACAACTGCCTGTGGGACATAGCCGGAAAAGTGTCAGGCCTGCCCGTTGCGCAACTGCTGGGCGGCGCAAAAGATCGAGTGCAAGCCTATTTCAATATCACCGGGAGCACTCTTGAAGCGCTGGTGGAAAGCGGTGAAGCCGCCCGGGAGAACGGCTTCACGGTTCTCAAAGATCACCTGCCTTATGACGCCAAGGAGAACATAAGGCTATTTCACGAGCTCCGGAAGTCCTTCGGCGATGAAGTTGGACTCATGCATGATGCGGCGCTGACTCGATACTCGTACGAAGAGGCATTGAAAGTAGGGCGAGCGCTACAGGAGGAAGAATTCATCTGGCTGGAGGAGCCGTTGCCTGACCGTCAGTTGGAGAATTACGTTCGCCTCACTGCTGAGCTGGATATCCCGGTTTCCGGCGCCGAGACCTTGATGCACGATCCAGAATTGAGCGCTCTATGGCTCAAATCGGGAGCGGTGGATGTTCTGAGGGTCAACGGACGTCACGGGACCACTCCGATTCTCAAGCTGGCCAATTTTGCCGAGATGCACAACGCGAATGTTGAACCGAACGCGTATGGGCCATTGTTTGGTCTTGTACACGCCCACCTGGGTTGCGGCATTGGGAACATTCGATGGTTCGAGACCTCTCCGCCTTTCGAAGGCGCCAAGATGGCCGAAGAGATTGGACTGATGAATCCCGCCGTGCCAGACGAAGGTTGGGTCAGCTTTCCGGACGCTCCCGGCTGGGGCGCCGAATGGGACTGGGAACAGTTCGAAAAGAAGCGCGTGGCGACACTTTGAGATGCTGGCAGGGGGTTTGTTTGCGCACAGACCGGTTACAGGATCGGATGCGGACAGCGGGCTTCTGATCGGTTTCTGGTTTGGCTTGGCGCCGACGGTCACCGCAGCGTCCATCGCCGGTCTGCGCAGCTGTCTTGCCGCTGGTAAATGGCGTCAGGTACGGGGCGCCTGTATTGAATTGCGCGCCGCATGAGCTTGGCGTAGAATGCACCGCAGCAATTTGGCTCGTCAATGGACGGCCACGAAAGGGCAGGCATCGATGGATGGCGCTCTGAGCGACCTGAAGGTCGTCGAGTACAGCACAGGGATTTCCGGCGCAATGTGCGCGAAGGCCATGGCCGATTTTGGCGCGGACGTTGTGAAGATTGAGCCGCCGGAGGGCGACGCCATTCGGCGGAACGGGCCATTCCCGGGAGGAGCGACGGACCCAGAAGCCAGCGGCATTTTCCTGTATTTGAACGCCAACAAAAGAGGTGTGACGCTGGACCTTGGCATCGCCGCCGACCGCCAGCACATGGGTAGCCTCCTCTCGGATGCTGACGTCTTCGTCACAGACCTGTCTCCTGAGGCCGCGGAAGCGGTCGACCTGTCGTACGCCGCCGTCGGCGGCGCCCACCCCGCTCTCGTCTGCGCGTACGTGACGCCGTTCGGGAACACAGGACCGTACAAGAATTACCAAAGCACCGACCTGATCGTGTGGCACATGGGCGGCATGGGTTGGGAGACGCCGGCGATGTCGGTGACCGACGTTGAGTCGGAGCCGCCGCTCAAGGGCAGAGGCAACCAGGCCGAGTTGCTCGCAGGCTGGATGGCAGCGACGGCCGCCATGATTGCGCTCTACCATCGTGAAGCATACGGCGCCGGCCAGGAGGTCGATGTGTCGGCGCTGGAGGCTGTGGCCAACCACATCAGAGGCAATTTCGCGATCTATTCCGATGACGAGTCACGCCTTCCTCAAACCCGGGAGAAGGCGATGTTCCGATGGACCTGGCCCTGCAAAGACGGCTACGTTTCGATTGCCTTCACGTTCGACCATTGGTGGCAGATCTTCAAAGGGCTGATGGGTACGCCGGCCTGGGCGGACAAAGAGGCGTACGACACGCTGGCTGGCCGCCGCGAAAACATGGCCGAGATCGAAGAGGGCGTCGTCGAGTGGATGCGAGACAAGACGCGGTACGAGTTGTACGACCTCCTTCAGTCTGCCAGCGTACCGTGCTTCCCCGTCCTGAGCACTGCGGAGGTGCTCGACAGCCCGCACTACCGCGCACGTGGCTTTTTTGTCGACCAGGAGCATCCCGTTGCGGGCAAGGTCACGCAACCGGGCGCCCCGATTCGGCTGTCACGGACTCCGTGGCAGATCACCCGGCCGGCGCCGACTTTGGGCCAGCACAACGACGAGATTCTTGCGTCAAACCAGCCGCCTGCCCCCCGCGTCAAAACATCGCCTCGCGGGGAGTCAAACGGCGCCCGTCCTGCCAACAAACCGCTCCAGGGCATCAGAATCGTCGACTTCGGCTGGATACTGTCGGTCCCCCATTGCGGCGCCTGGCTGGGCACGATGGGCGCCGAAGTGATTCGGGTCGAGTCGAACACGAGGCTCGAGATCGGGCGCACAGGAGGTATATCGACTCCCGCCGCCGGCACGCCGAACGTGAATCGAGCAGCCGGTTGGAACGGGCTCAACTACAGCAAACTGGGCGTGACGCTGAACATCCGCGATCCCGCCGCCAAGGACTTGGTCAAAGAACTCGTCGCGGTTTCGGATGTGGTCATGGAAAACTTCTCCACCGGCGTCCTGGATCGACTGGGGCTGGGATATGAGGACTTGCGCAAGACAAGACCGGACCTGGTCATGCTCTCCGGATCGACCATGGGCGTAACTGGACCCGAGCGTACCTCCACCGGTTTCGGACCAAACGTGTGCTCCTACGCGGGGCAGCCGTTCGTAACCGGCTACAAGGGGGGCGGACCGGAAAACCAGGGAGGCAACTGGCCCGACTACCTGGTCGGCGCGATAATGGTCTTCAGCATCCTGAGCGCGCTACGGCATCGAGCCAAGACCGGTGAAGGACAGTACATCGAAGCCGCCATGGCCGAGGTCGTTACCACCATGCTTCCGGAGGCTTTCCTCGAATACACAATGAATGGAAACCTTGTCGAGCGCATAGGCAACCATGACCCGAGCATGTCGCCTCACAACGTGTACCGATGCATCGGCGACGATGCCTGGGTCGCCATCGCGGCCCGAAACGACGACGAATGGAAGTCGATCTGCAACGTGATAGGCCAACCCAACCTGGCGTCAAAGGCGCGGTTCCGGACCATCGCGGACCGCAAACGCAACGAGGCCGCCCTCGACGATATCGTCGAGGCTTGGACCCGGACGGTGCATTCCAACGACGCCATGACACTCCTGCAGAACGCCGGTGTCCCGGCCGGACCGGTGATGGACGTCATCCCACTCATGGAAGACTCGCACTTTGCTAGCCGCGGGTACGTTGTGGACATGGTTCATCCGGAAGTGGGCAAGCGGCAAGTAGCCGGCATCCCGGCCCGATTCAGCGCGATCCCAGACTTAGCCTACTTCCATGCCCCGCTGCTAGGCCAGCACAACGACTTCGTGTTCGGGGAAGTTCTCGGTCATCCGTCGGAGCGTGTCGAGGAATTGAAGGCCGCCAAGGCGATCCACTAATCCGCTGGGCAGGGGCAACATAGAGAGGCGCTAGACGTGCCGCTTCATCAAGACAGTCCCACGGTGTTGAGCGTTATCGACGGCATGACGAAGAAGCGTAGAGCGTTGGTCATGCGGCTGCGCGAGATCGTGTTGTCGCTCGGAGGCGTCGAGGAGCGGACGTTGTACGATCACTTCTGTCGCGAGTGGACGCCTGCCTTCTACACCAGAGGCACGCAGCTTTGCCACGTGCACGATTTCGGCGCCGACCTGAGGGCGACGATGTTCGTGGGCATGAAGACGTTGGAGCCGTTCATCATGGCGTCAGATGGTCTCTCTCTCGAAAACCACCGCATGGTCGCCGAGACTCCCGCTCCACGCAACACGAAGGAACTCCGAATGCCGATCACGTCCATGAAAGACGTCGACGAGTTCGTGGCGCTGGTTCGCGTAAAGTGGGAATTCGTGCACCGGGCTGGCGTCTGAGTGCACACCGCTCGGTATCCGTGTCTGGCCAGATCCTTCGCATACGGACTCAGGTTGCCGGACATGTCCACCCCATTGGTTCGCCTTGCTGAGCGTCGCGCGGACGTAGAAACGGGGCGGACACCAATTGTATCCGCCCCGTTTCACTCGCCGACTAAAACTCCATTGACCTGCTGACGTCCCAGCAGATCGTGGACGCCGATTAGACCGGAGTGCTGGCGGTTCCGACGACGGTCACCGTGCCGTCTTCCTTCTCCATCCACACTGCCACGTTGGCCATCTTCTTGCCGCCCTCGGTGACCTCGTCGGTCACGACGGCCTTGGCCACGATCGTGTCGTCGGGCCACACGATGTTCGTGAACTTGATGTCTAGCTTGCTGCCCGTGTACCAGTTGGCGCCGAAGTGCCGGTCCATCAGGTCTCCGACGTATGACAGCGACATCTTTCCGCCGACCACCACTTCCTGAAAGCCCAGTTCTTCGGCCGCTTCCTTGCTGGTGTGGTAGTTGCGGTTGCCGTGGAAGAACGTGCCGCACATCTCGAGGCTGATTGTGTGCGGGTCGCTCTCGATCAAGTCACCCTCTGGCATCTCGAATCTTCGCGCGCCGCCCTTAGCCTTCGGGTCTCGCAGGGCCACGAAGCCGGACGACTGGCCGAACAGATAGCTCTGATGGTGACGGCCCACCGCCATGACGGAGCCGTCATCGGCCAGGAGCTCGACCTGTTGCAGGACGACCGTTCGGTTGCGGTGCTCATAGATATCGAGCACCTGCGATCGGGCGCTGTACCGGGTCTCGGGCACGATAGGAGCGTTGACCTCCCATTGCTGCCGCATCCACAGGTTGCCGAAATTCTGTTTGAAGCCAGCTCCCGCGAAACCTCCGTCGACCTCGGTCAAGGTCATCGAGGGGGTATGCGCTCCCCCGAGCGGAGATCCGGATCCGTCATAGAACGACCTGTCCACTTCGAGACCGGCGTAGTAGTTGTCCATCATCTGATTGTGGGCCACGAATTCTCGAGAGCCAAGATCTTTCCCGATAAAGGCCTCTTCCGGATCGCGTTGTTGATTGGCCATTTTGTCCTCCTGCGCTGATGCGTTTTCGTTCACGTTGTTGGTCGCGGGCTCCCGAACGGGAAGTCTGCCGTTGTTTGCGCTATCCTACCACGAGCCATGGCATAAATCACGTGTCAGGTCAGAGTATGGCGCCGTGGTCCTGTAGCTGGGCGATGTCGTCCCATGTGTAGTCGAGCACGTCCATCAGCACCTGCTCGGTGTTCTCGCCCTGGGCAGGGGCCATCTTGCGGGTCGAGACCGGTGTCCTGGTGAAGGTCACGGGCGTTTGAAGCCACTTGCTGGGGCCGATTGTCGGATGGTCGAAATCGATAACGTAGTCGTTGGCCGTGACCTGTGGGTCGTCCGCAAGGTCGAGTGTCCGCTGGACACGTTCGAAAATGAGGTCGCCCGCCTGCGCAAGCCGCCCCTCCCATTCGTCTCGAGTTCGAGTCTTGAACACGCCCGCCAGCAGATCGTTGATTTCCTCGGGGTTCTTCGAGCGCGCGTACATCGTGTTGAATCGCTCGTCTTCCACAAGTTCCAACCGGTCCAGCGCCTTGCAGAACGCGGGCCAATATCGGTCCGCCTGGCCCATGGAAAATGCGAGCCAATTGCCGTCTGAGCACTCGTAACAGTTCCATAAGGAATTTGCGGCGGACCGCGGGTCCTGACGTTGGAACTCACGGTTCGTGAGCAGTGAGATTCCGTTCTGCATACCGCGGGTCCACACCATGCTCCCGAGATGTGAAACGTCCACCTTCTGCCCGAATCCATACCGTTCCCTGGCGACGACGGCTCCCAGGATTCCGTAGGCGAGCAACGTTCCAGCGGCCTGGTCGGCGATGCCGAGCTGATACGGGACGTTGTCGTCTGGACCAGCCCACCACAGTGCGCCCGAGCGCGCCTCGCCGGTGAGGGCGAACGCGGGTTTGCCGGAGTC
This sequence comes from Dehalococcoidia bacterium UBA2160, assembly GCA_002328865.1. Taxonomy (GTDB): domain Bacteria; phylum Chloroflexota; class Dehalococcoidia; order Lucifugimonadales; family UBA1123; genus UBA2160. The sequence goes on from DCWO01000037.1 coordinate 8,637, forward strand.
CGGTCCCTCAGGGCCGTATCCCGAGGCCGAGCCGTAGATGATCTCGGGGTTGTGTTCCACCAGGTCGTCGTAACCCAAACCCAGCCGTTCAGCCACTCCTTGGCGGAAGTTCTCGACGAAGATGTCCGAGCGTTTCACGAGCTCGTGCATGACCTTGATTCCGTCGGGATGCTTCAGGTTTAGGGCGATGCCGAGCTTGTTGCGGTTCATGCCCTCGAAGTACGCGTTGACCCCATCGGGAAGATTGGACGGGACTCCCGCGATGCGGCGGAACTGGCGGCCGTGGTCTCCGTCCAGTGACTCTACCTTGATGACTTCGGCCCCGAGGTCGGCCAGCATCATCGTGGACACGGGGCCGAACTGCCACATGGTCCAGTCGATGACACGCATGCCGGTGAGCGGTCCCACTGGTTCGCCGTTACGATTGTCGGACATCGCGTTCTCCCGGACGGCGCGCAACGGGGTCGGCCGATTCTCGGCGCCGATCGCGTCGGGCCGACTCCTGGGTCGGACCTATGTGAAGGTTGGAGAAAAGGGGCGGCGCTTCGCCGCCCCTGCTAGTCCATTAGGTTCGCGTCAACGGGCTCAGTACTGCCGCTGCTGCCTCGATCGGCCGCCCATGTCCGCGTAGGCGAACTGGGGATCCGTCACCACGTCGAGCAACGCGGGTTTGCCCGAGTTGAACGCACGCTCCAGGGCGGGGGTGATCTCCGCGGGGTCGGTGACCCGCTCGCCGTAGCCGCCCAATCCTTCCATGACCTTGGCGTAGTCGGTCTTCTGCGAGAGGAACGTCCCCAGGGCTCGGCCTGTGCGACGGTACACGCCCTGCGTCGTCTGGTTCCACGCGCCGTTGTTGGCGACGATGGATACGATGGGCAGGTTGAACCGAACGTAGGTTTCGATGTCGAAGCCGGTGAGGCCGAATGCGCCGTCGCCGTACACGATGCAAACCTGTTTGCCGGGCCTGGCAAGCTGCGCCGCGGTCGCGAACCCGCTGCCGGCGCCGAGGCAGCCGAACTGTCCCGGGTCCAGCCAGTGGCCGGGTTCGTTGATGTTGAGGACACGCGCGGCGAACGTGACAATGTCGCCGCCGTCTCCGACAACCGTGGCGTCGTCGTCGAGGAAGTCCCTGAGGTCGCCGACAAGCCTCATTGGGTGGATCGGGTCGGCGTCACTCTTGAGCATCGGCTCGTCGACTGCTTTTAGCGCCCGATCCTCCGTGACGACCTCTTCGACCCATTCGCGGCCTGGCGACTTGTACTTGCGAGCTTTGAGCTCGTCGATGATCTGTCGGAGAACGGCCTTGGAGTCGCCGGCGATTCCAACGTCGATATTCCTGTTCTGACCGATCTTACTGCTGTCCTGCATGATTTCGATCAGCCGCGGGTTTTGCGGGAACATGCGGTCCGCGCCGTAACCCAGCCTGAAGTCGATGGGCGTCCCGAGGAGCAGAACCGTGTCGGCCTTGACCAGCGCGTAACGTCTGCCCAGGCTTCCGAGGTTCGGATGGTCAGACGGCAGCGATCCCCGGCCCATCGCGTTGAGGAACACGGGCGAGTCGATCAACTCGACGAATTCGCGAAGCTCTTCCGAGGCCTGGGTCCACCAGATGTCCGAACCCGCAAGGATCATCGGTCGCTCGGTTTCCATGAGGATGTCGGCCATCTTGCTGATGTACTCAGGATCGCCGTATGCGCGCGACTCGGTGCGGTAGGCTTCGGGATAGACGACGTCGTCTTCTTCGCACTTGCCGTTGACGATGTCCGCGGGGATCTCCAGGTAGACCGGACCCGGAATGCCTGACGTGGCATGCCGGAACGCGATCGACAAGTAGTTGGGTATGCGGTCGACGCGTTTGACCTGCTCTGAAAACTTCGTCACGGGTTTGAGGAAGGTTGCGCTGTCAAAGTCTTGAAGACCGCCCATCAGATGGTCCGAAATGGCGGCGTTGCCGCCGATCAGGAGCATCGGGCTCGGCGCCTGAAATGCGTTGGCGATGCCGGTCACGGCGTCCGTCACCCCGGGGCCGGCAGTCACGATGCAGACGCCGGGCTTGCCGGTGACTTTCGCCCAGCCCTCGGCGGCGTGTGCGGCGACCTGTTCGTGTCTGAAGTCGATAATCTTGATCCCTTCGGCGTCGCAACCCTCATACAAGTTGTAGATATGGCCGCCGTTAAGGGTGAATATGTATTCGACGCCCTCTCGTTTCAGGGCTTTGCCGAATAGGCGTCCTCCGTCTATCTCTGCCAATGTCTCCTCCTACGTGGTTGGCTGAATTCCGATTTACAGTATCACGTTCTTGTTCTGCAGGTCGCTTATATCATCCCAGGTGTAGCCGAGTTCGTCGATCAAAACCTCTTCGGTGTGCTGGCCGAGTTGCGGCGCCTCCCGCCAGATCTTTGCCGGGGTCTTGCTGTAGTGGTTGGGGTGGTTGCACATCTTCACAGTGCCGATCGACGGGTGATCGAACTCGGTTATGTACTCGTTGGCGATCACTTGAGGATCGTCCTGCAGCTCGTTGATTGTTTGCACCTTGGCGTAGATGAAATCGCCGGAGGTGCGGAACAGCTCATCCCACTCGTCGTAGGTCTTTGTGGCCATGGCCTTGTCCATCTCCGCGACCAGGGCCGTACCGTTTTCCATTCTCGTGTCCATGTTACTGAATCGGGGGTCGTCCAGCAGGTGAGTGAGCCCCATGATGGTCATCAGCGGCTCCCACTGCCGGTCAGGCTGAAGGTGCATGAGCTGTATCCATCGCTCGTCCTTGCATTCGTACAAGTTGGCCAGCGGATTGCGAGAGTTCAACCGATCGTAAGCCTCAAAGGCGCCGCCTCTCATCATGGTCATGCTGATGCCCAATCCCTGGAGCCACATGTTGGCGCTGAGGTGGGAGGCGTCCACCTTCTGGCCGATGCCCTGGATGTGCCTGGCCACCAACGCCGCGAGCACACCCTGGCAGAGCATGATGGCGCCCATCTGGTCCGAGACGCCCTGCGTAACTCGCGTGGGCTCCTTGACGCCGACGGGTGTCGCGGACATCATCAATCCGGCGCGGGCCTGGCCGCAACCGTCGAACGAGGGCAGGTGCGCGTCCGGCCCTTCCGGTCCGTAGCCCGAAGCGGAGCCGTAGATCAGCATTGGATTGATCTCGCTGAGCGTTTCGTAGCCTACGTTGAGCCGCTCCGCCACCCCTTTGCGGAAATTCTGCACGAAGACATCCGCGTTCTTGACCAATTTGTGGACGATCTCTTGGCCTTCCTTGGTCTTCAGGTTGACGGCGAGACCGCGCTTATTGCGGTTGTTGGTCTCGAAGTAGACGTTGCGACCCTCCGGAAGCCCCGTGCGCAGCGTGCTGGCCCTCGCCAATCCACGTCCGGAGTCGCCGTCTAGGGCCTCGATTTTCAGTACATCTGCGCCCATGTCACCCATCATGGCGGAGGACATCGGCCCGAATTGCCACATCGTCCAATCCAGGACGCGCACGCCCTTCAGAGGTCCACTGGCTCCAGCTTCATAAGCAGCGTTCACTTAATGCCTCCGGCGTCATTGGCTGACAGGTTTCGACCGCGATCCAGCGGTTTTGGGCCGCATTTTTCGCGACAGCGGGATTGTAGCACAATCCCCGCGCGAAATAGCACGCATGACGCCAAAAAGGGCGACAGCACTTCGAGCGCGCCGGAGATTCTTCGGAACGTTGGATAGTGTGGGTGTGGTACAATTCCGGCGCCGCAGCGAGATCGGCTGCGTGGACCTGAGAAACATGTGGGAGGCCGCGACTATGGGCAACGCACTCGACGACATTCGTGTGTTGGATCTCACCCAGTTCGAAGCAGGTCCGTCCTGCACCGAATCGCTGGCCTGGATGGGCGCGGACGTCATCAAGATCGAACAGCCTGGCTCGGGCGACCCGGGCCGTCGGAACCGGTCAAACCTGCCCGACGTCGACAGTTATTACTTCATTCTGTTGAATGCCAACAAGCGCAGCGTAACTATCGACCTGAAGAACCCCAAGGGCAAAGCGCTGTTCCTCGAGATGGTGAAGACCGCGGATGTCGTTGCCGAGAACATGGGACCCGGAACGCTGGAGCGGCTCGGCCTGGGCTACGACGCGTTAAGCGAGGTGAACCCTCGCATCGTGCTCGCCACGGTGAAAGGCTTCGGTACGTATGGACCGTACTCTCAGTACAAGAGCTTCGACATGATCGCTCAGGCGGTCGGAGGGTCGATGGCGTTCACCGGATTCGAAGACGGGCCGCCGACCAAGCCCGGCTCGACGATCGGCGACACTGGCACCGGCATCCACGCCGCGTTTGGCATCATGGCAGCTCTCTGGCAAAGAGAGAAGACCGGCAAAGGCCAAGTCATGGAAATCTCGATGCAGGATGCCGTGGTGAACTTCAGCCGCATCAAGATGCGTGAATACTACGAAACCGGCGTGAACCCCGGTCGTTCCGGGAACGCGATTCCCAACACGGCGCCAGGTGACATCTATCGCTGCAGCCCAGGCGGATCTGACGACTACGTGTACATCTACTGCCAGCCGATCCGCGCCCACATGTGGGATGCGATCCTTCTGTGCATGGGACGGGAAGACCTGATCGACGACGAGCAGTGGAGCAATCCAGTGTGGCGAGGCCAGAACAAGGCCGAAGTGGACGAACTCGTCGAGGCTTGGACGATGCAGAACGGCAAACACGAGGTAATGCGGATACTGGGCGAGGGCGGCATCCCGTGCGGAGCGGTGCTCAACGCTGAGGACATACACAACGACGAACATCTCAAGCGTCGAGGCATGATCACCACGATGGACCATCCGGTGCGTGGCAGCTTCGACATGCCTGGCTTCCCCGTGCAACTCGGGGACTCGCCCGTGGAGATGAAACACGCCCCGCTGCTGGGCGAGCACACGACCGAGGTTCTCCAGGACATCTTGGGTCTGGACGAAGACGCCTTGACCCGGTTGCGGTCTGAGGCTGTGATCTGATTGGCGACAAGAATCGTCGTCGTTTCTGACACGCACTGCCGCAAATGGGAAGAGGTCCATCCCTCGATCAAAAGCGAGTTGGCCAGCGCCGACATCGCGATCCATTGTGGCGACTTCACGACTATGGCGGTGGTTGACGGCATGCGAACGGTCGCCAAACAGGTCGTGGTCGTGCACGGCAACTCCGACCCTCCAGAACTGCGTCAGGCTATCCCATACGTCGAGTTGCTAGAGGTAGAGGGCGTCAGAATCGGTGTGACTCATCCGGCGTGGGGCGGTCCTGAATTCCCTCTAGAGGAGTTGCTCCAGGATTTTCCGGAAGGCGTGGACGTGGTGATCTTCGGTCACTTCCACGAAACCATCAACGAGCGCCGAAACGGCGCCCTCTTTTTGAATCCCGGCCAAGGCTACGCTTCGTTCATGGTGCCGGCCACCGTGATCGAGATGACAGTAGATTCCGGGAACGTCTCCGCGGAAATCAAGGTGGTCGTGCCAGCGACGTAGGATCGGCAGTTGGTGCCTCGGTGCGACTTCGGGCTTTCGCGCCTTCCATGTTAAGATGACGACATGAGCAACAAAAGACAGAAACGCGCCGCCACCGGACGGAACTTTTGGATGTTCGTCGAATCGGCGCAAAACTTCAATGTTTTGAAGGACATGAACTTCAGCCTCTTTGGAATGGGTCCGAAATACCGGCGACGCGCCGAACGCATGAAACCGAATGACCAGGTGCTGTTCTATGTGTCTGGCCTGCGGATATGGCCGGCGATCGCTACAATCGCGTCCACGTATTTCGAAGACGACACACCGCTATGGGTCCCGACGACGCGGCACGAGTCGTTCAGATACCGCATCAAACTCAAGCCGAGCATCGTGCTCGAAGAAGACGACTATATCGACGCTCTCGTCCTGGGACCGAGGCTGGACTACGTGAAGCGCTGGGCGCCTCAAGACTGGCCGCTGGCCTTCTGGGACCGCCTGCACCTGCTGCCTCAACGCGACTTCCGGCTGATAGAGAGCGAGATGCAGCGAGCCGCAGCCCGACACAGGCGTGGCAACCGGCGACGGAGTCCAGCGATTGACGGGCGAGAGAACTACGCTCTCGACGCGGATGCCAGCGAGAGTCGCGAGCTTGAGGACGACACCCAGGCGGACCACGGCCTCATTGCCAACGACCAGGAGAGTCGCGAGCAGGACGACGACACTCAGGCGGATCACGGCCTCCTTCTGGACGGCCGGTATGGTCGCGAACTCGTAGACGACGCCGAAGAGGACTTCGGGGACGCCATCGGCGGCCCGGAGATTGACGCCCAAGACACGGGCGACGACGAACTGAGTCCGGATTTCGAACCTATCGGAGAGATTCAGCAAGACGCGGAAGATCTCGACGACGACACTCCGACTCCCGATGAGCCCGCTGTATACGATGACGGGCCAGCGGTGGAAGAGCAAGACTAGGGGCTCGGAGATTGCCGCCCGGGGCGCCGGTTTGCTTGTCGAGCATCGACGCCGAGAGACCCTCAGACCGCATTTGCGGCGTAGCCTCGTGAACGGCCCCAGACGATACAGCTAGTCGGCCACCGGCGATTCCACTTCCTCTGGGAGCCCGAAGTTTTCGTCGAAGAGCTGCCGGGTTGTCTCCAAATCGTCGGCTGGAATCTCCTCCGAATCGGGCGCAGCGGCGAACTCGTGAAGCTGCTCCATGTTCGTGATGTTCGGGAGCACGCACGCGACACGATCGCCTGAGAGGGCGAACTTGATTGCGATCTGGCCGATCGTCGCGTCGATGTGCTCGCTGAGGAAACCGAGCCTTTCCAGCTTTACGAGCGACCGATCCAACCACTCCTGTTCTCGATGGCTGCGATGGTCGCTGGGGTCGAATACAGTGTCCCGTGTGAACGTGCCGTCCAGGAGACCGGAGGCGTGGGGCACGCGCGACAGCAGGCCGGTCTGCTCCTCCAACGCAACGGGAAAGAACTGCCTCGCCGGCTGCTGCTCGAGCATGCTGTATATGATCTGGACCGACGGCACATGCCGATGTTTCATAACGGCTTCGCCCTCTTCGAACCACCCGATGTCGGGGCCGAGCGCCGCGCCGTAATACCGTATCTTGCCCTCTTTGACCAGTTCGTCGAGTAGATCGAACAGTTCGTCCTGCTCGATAGCGTCCATGCGGGGGTTGTGAAGCTGGAACAGGTCGATGTAATCGGTCTGCAGGCGTCTCAAACTCTGTTCACAGGCGTATCGAATGTAGTCTGCGGTCCATTTCTGGGGTCGCTCCTGGTGGCCGACCCTCTCGAACGGACTGTAGATGTCGTAACCGAACTTGGTGCCGATGAGGATGTCGTGCCGTTGCTTGCCCAGCGCTTTGGCCAGGATCTCCTCGCCGTAACCCTCGCTGTAGGTGTCGGCAGTGTCGTAGAAGTTGACTCCGAGGTCGTACGCCTTCACGAGCAGGTTGACGTTCTCCTGCTCGGATCGTTTCCCCCACCAGTTAGTCGCCACGGTCCACACGCCGAACCCGACCTCTGACACACTGAGCTCGGTTGTTCCAAGTTGCCTGTATTTCAATCTGTGCTCCCCTGAGTTTTCGTGTCGCGATCGATGCTGTCCGCCTTGAGTCCCGACAAATCGATTTCCCGGCCTTGCCGAGACCTGCCCAACTACACCGGTGTGGGCGCCGCCCCCAAGACTCCCCGAATCTCGTCTGCGCGGTCCTCGTACTCGGAATCGGACAACGCCGGAGTGAGGTCTCCGAGCGGCACTTCTGGGCCGAGTTCCACCCAGGACTTGCACCCTGAGTGTTCGTCCAACACCGGCAGCGACTGGGGCTGCTGCAGACGATAGACGCGGAGCAGCGCGACAGTCAGCGGCTGCTTCGGACGCCAGTGCAATCGCTTCTCAGCGTAGTCGTCGGTCCACATGTGAAACTCGGATATCGCGGCGAGTTCGCCCTCGCTTTGCAGTTCGAATCTGTCCGTGACCCGGCACCAGTGCGTGAACGTAACGAGGTCCGCCCCGCCGTCGCCGTTCTCGGTTGCTCCGACCTCGGCCACGTGCCGTGGTTTGAGCAGCTCCGGCTTTTGGTGCTCGTATGTCGGGTACAACAGGAATTCCGGGTGGACGATGCGAAAATCCTTGTCATCGCGGTGAATGCCACCCTTCCGCAGGATGAGGATCTGGCGCCCGCCGCCCAGCGCGCGATCCGCGACCGCCCATTCCTTGAGAGCCATATTTGAAGTTGACGGCAAGAGCATCGATGAAGCCTCCGCGGTGAGTGTCGGCGGGTGTGTCGTGCGAATTGTCTGCGGGCATTATAGCTAGTCACACTGAGGTGAGCGACTATTTCGGGACGAAGACTGCCATAACGCCAAGCCAGGGGCGTAACTTGAGCGGAGCTTCAGCCGCCTGCCTGCTTGCCGCTGACGGAGCGATGTGCCAGAACCCGAAGTTATGAAACACATCATCAACCGT
>DCWO01000144.1:0-5109 GCA_002328865.1 Dehalococcoidia bacterium UBA2160
ATGACCGCGATGAGGACCCTCACCCAGAAAATGGCGCTGGCGACCAGCAAAAAGACACCTGCCCAGAGCCAGAGCTTTCTTCGATCCTTGGGTCTGTTTTCGTGCGGCTGTCCCGATGCCATCGACTGATCCTTCCGTCTTCAGCACATGATAGTGTCGGATTCGACGAAATTCCAGTTGTGACTGAGACAGTCGCCCACTGGCTCGGCTAAGTCCCGATGACGCCGCTTGTCCTATCCTGCGCCGACAACCGAAACACCGTCAAGAACACCGCCAACGCCATGACCAACACAGCGGCGCCGGTCAGATACACCAACGTCAGCGACGCAAATCCAATCACAGCGTACGCCGCGAGGGGTCCGATAGCCGACCCGACATCCTGCCAGGTCGCGTATCGGCTCATGACTCTGGCCCGTCTGCGCGGCGGCGCAAGGCCGCCGATCGTCGAATCCAGGGCCGTGATTGCAGCCGCGACGGCGCCGAACGCCAGCGGAAGCCAGACGACGGCTGCGCCGAAGGTTTCCGGGATCGCGAGCAGCGCCAATCCGATCACGCAGATCGGGATCGCGCCCGCGACGATCTTCTCTCTGCCGTGCCGGTCGCCCAGGTAACCGAAAAACGGAGCCGCCAATCCAGCGATCCAGCGCGTCGATATCAAGAATCCGTTCAGTGTAGCGATGCCCAACGCCACGCCCAATATCGTCGCGCCCGACGGGAGCCTCTGGCTGAGGAGGTACCCCAGCGACCCCACGAGCACACCGTTCATCACGAGGTGGAAGCAGAAGTAGGTGAAGCACAATGTCAGCACCCGACGCCGCTCTCCGACTGACAGCTCGGGGACCGGCGAGACCAGGACGTTCCACAACCACTTGCGCTTCCCGTCGGTTCGATCGCGGGTTGTGGCATCGCTGTGTGGCGAAACAGACGGTGGCATCGTCGAGCTCGCAGCCGCCAACGCCCGCGGCTCGTCGTCTGAGCGTCGATGCAACCCGGCGACTGCAGGCAGAGCCAGCAATCCGAAACCGGCCATCACCAGAAAACTCGCGGTCTTGCCGGCGACATCGAAAAGCAAGCCGCCTGCGAGCACGCCAAAGATGCTGCCCGACCGCACTCCGCTCGTGAAGAACCCCATAATCCGGCCGCGATTGGAGTCGCGACTCTCCTCGATGACGACCATGTATCCGGTGAGCCTGAACACGGAAAACGCGATGCCCCACAGCACGCGAGCGGCCACCAACACCGCGAACCCTCGACCGACACCGTACGCCGCGGTCGTGCCGATGGCGATGACTATGGCGACGGTCAAAGGCGCGACGATCCCGAACCGCTCCAGCGCCCACGCCGCCAACGAGTTCGACGCCAATCGCACGACCCTGTTCGCGCTGAGCAGCACACCGACGAGCCCGACCGAAACGCCGAACGCCTCGACGCGAGACGGCAGCACATTGTAGATCATCGAGTCGCCCATGATCACAGCCGCCGAGACCGCAGTCATGAGCATCACGCGCCTGGGGATTGTGAATGCTGGCAAGGTTAAGATTTGGTCGTCAGACAGCCCGTTTTCGCAGGCTGGTGGTTCGGCTTCCTTAGTCCGGGCGTCAACGTAGTTTTGACGTCGTGCCCTGGCCACGAGTGTTCTACCGACTGCGCAGGGACATCAAGGACATTTCGCATCCTGGCCTACCCGACCGAGGGTCCCAGGAGCTGCCGTAGCGCGTCCCGGCTCCGCAGCATGCCGCCCGGTCCGTCGTCGGTGTTCTGCGTCTCCAGCGCCATCGTGAACGGGTACCCGGCGAGGTCGTCACGCAGGCTCGACCAGTCGATGGCGCCCTGCCCGATCTCGAAATGATCGTCAATCCCGTCGCTGTCATGGACGTGGATGTGGCGCAGGTACGGTGCGAACCCCGCGAACGCGTCCGTCAGTCCACCCGACTGGTGGGCGTGGCCGGTGTCTAGCGTGATGCGCAGAAGCGGACTGTTGACAGCCTCGACCACCTGCACCAACTCGCGATAGCTCCGGATGACGTTGCCCTTCGTGTGGACCAGATTCTCGACGCACAGCACCGTTCCCGTGCGCTCGGCGACCGGCACCGCGTCGGATAGGAAGCTCGTCAGATTCGCGATCGCCTCGAGCCGTGCCGGCTCCGATGTCTCCTCCGGCGCCACCCCAGGCACGTCCACCGGACCCGGATGGACGACGATAGGTCGCGCGCCGATGTCGTACGCCAGGTTCAGCGTCGCCTCCAACTCGGCGAAGTGCCGGGCTCGTCGGCTCGGGTCGTGGGTCGCGGGCGCGACGCCGCGATGGATGTGGTGTATCGACAGGTCGATGCCGTTGCTGGCCGCCTCGGTCCGCACCAACCTCACGTCCTCCGCCGACATGGCGTCCGGCCACAGCGTGGGCGACCCGAACTCGAGCCCGCGGAACCCGTGTTCGACGGTGAACTCGATCGCCTCCCGCGCCGTGCAGTCGAACCCTAGCGCTATGGTCGACACCGCTATCGTGGGCATGTGATTTTACTCCGTTTCGTCGATGAAAGCGCTCGGGATGCGGCTGAAATCCAAGCTACGCGTCCGAATCCAGGCCCGCCAGGAACCACCGCACGGTGGCTTCGAAGGCGGCGGGGGTGTCTTGGTAGAGCCAGTGGGCGGCGTCTTCGAGCTCGGCCAGGCGGACTTGGTGTTTGGGCAAGGCCTCGCGCATCTTGACGGCTGTTTCGTGGGTGAGCAGCGTGCTTCGACGGCCTCGGACGATGAGGGTCGGGCATTGGATTTTCGACCAGGACGCCCAGAGGTCGGGGCGTTCGTACTCGGCCATCACCAATGGATCGCTTTTCCAAACGACGCCGCCGTCGGGGTGGTCACGGGTGATGGCTTGGGCCTGGCGGCGGAGCATCGCTTCGGCGGCGAACATGGGGCGATTGCGAAGTTTCTCGATCACGGGGTCCATCGAGTCCCAGACAAGCGGTTCGGAATGGAACGCTTCGAAGTCGCGTTGGGTTTGCGGATTGATCGGGTCGGGGTCGATGTCGATGATGATTAGGGCGCGCACAGCTTCGGGATGCTCAACGGCGTAGGCCCAGGCGTAGCGCCCTCCTGCCGAGTGACCGACCATCACGAGACCGCGGCCGTGGGACGCATCGAGATGCTCGACGGTGGCGTCCACGTCGCTAACGAGGTCTTCGAAGCGGTATGCGCCTGAGGCGGGCCATCCGCTGTCGCCGTGTCCACGGCTGTCCAACGCGACGACGTGGTGTTCGCCTCGCATCGCAGCGGCGAACTCATCGAAGCTTCGAGCGCTATCGCGCAGGCCGTGGAGCAGCAGCATCGGGGGCGATCCAGCCGATCCCCAATCGACGTAGTGAAGGCGCAGTCCGTTGTGATCGAAGTATGCGTCAATAGGTACGGCGGACGTCATCTGACGGGCAGGTACGCTTTCGGGAATTTGGCGACCACCGAGTAAAGGATGTCGACCATGTTGGCGAGCCTGACTTTGGCGACCTGGGAGCAAAGCTGGTACGCATCCAGCCTGTCCAGGGAGTAACTGGACTCCAGCCACATGATGAGTTCGTAGAACGCGATCCGAGCGGCGTCTTCCATCGGCCTAGCGCTGCCCACGGCCATCAAGTGGTCGTCGGAGATCACTCTGGGTGTGCCGATCGCTTGGCCTTTGATCAGGTCCACGGTCAGTACGCCTCGTGTAGGGATCTCCGTCGCGACGCCGCTGACCTCCCCGTCGCCCTGGGCCGCGTGGCCGTCGCCGATGTGCAGCAGCGCGCCCGGCACGTTGACCGGCAGGTGAACTACGTTGCCCGGACACACGTCGGCGGCGTCCATGTTGCCGCCGTGGAAGCCGGGCGACAGGGACGACACGGCCTCCAGTTCCGGCGCCGTGCCTATCGTTCCGTAGAACGGTTCGTAGGGTATCGGAGCGATGGGTAAGTCCTTGGAAAACGTGACTCGACCGTCGGCGATGGGATGAAGCATCACTCGGGCGGGAAGCGGCGGCTGGAGCGTTCTGGTGAACACGGTGCTGCACAACCCGCCGAACTCCGGGATCAGCGCGCTCACGCCGTAGTCCCGAGTGACTTCGATGGAGTGTATCGTCACTGTCAGCGTGTCGCCTTGTTCGGCGCCGTTCACGTAGACAGGCCCGGTGAGTGGATTGACGAACGGCAGAGTGACGATCTGCGTGATGTCGTCATCCGGCGACGTGATCCGATTCTCGAATGCGTCGAGGGTCTCGACGATGAAGGTTTCGCCGGGTTCCACGGTTTCGGTCGGCTCGGCGTACGGTCCGATGACGTAGGCGTATTTTCCAGGCGAGTTTGAGATGACTTTCATTGGTGACTTCCGCTGCGGTCCAAGGCGTTCGTTGCTGTCCCGACTCACAAGTTCGTCGCATCAAGCGCGTTTCGTGCTGGTGTGAAGCTGTGGTTCGACAGGGTCACCACGAACGGAAAAACCCACCGATCCGTTCGCCCCTTCGGCAAGCTCTGGACAAGATCTGAGCCCGTCGAAAGGTCGTTGACTGCCTTGAGCGAACTCCGGAACTGCTCGCTAAAGCTCGGAGTTGAGCTCGTCGAGTTTGGGCAGCTTGCCGGATGAACGCAGCAGGTTCAGCGCCTGCTTTTCGAGCTGTCGCACGCGCTCTCGGGTTACGCCGAGTTCGTGACCGACCTCTTCAAGCGTCCGGGGTCGATCGTCGATGAACCCAAACCTGAGCGCCAAGACCATTCTGAGTCGCGGGGTCAGGTCTTCCAACGCCTGGATGATGTCTTCACGGGTGAGCATGCGCATGGCGACTTCGTCCGGCGTCCAGCCGCTCTCGTCCTTGATGAAGTCCTCAAGCGTGGACTCCTCTTGACCTACAGGCGTGCCCAGAGAAACGGTGCTCTGCCGTTGCCGCATCAGCGCTTCGACGTTCTCGACTTGCCACTCCAGCTCCTTGGCCAACTCGGCCGGAGTCGGGTCTCGGTCTTGCGCGCGCATCAGTTTGCGCTCGGCGGCGTTTAGCTGCTGGAGCCGTTCGACGACGTGCACCGGAAGTCGGATCGTCCTGCCCTGGTCGGCCAAAGCCCTGGTCACGGCTTGGCGAATCCACCAGGT
>DCWO01000144.1:5430-16695 GCA_002328865.1 Dehalococcoidia bacterium UBA2160
GCGTAGGTGCTGAACTTGTACCCGCGATGCGGATCGTATTTCTCGACGGCCCGCATCAGGCCAAGGTTCCCCTCTTGTATGAGGTCCAGGAGCGGCAGTCCTCGCCTGAGATACCTTCGAGCCACGCTCACGACCAGCCGGAGGTTGGAGTTGGTCAGACGCTCTGAAGCGATCTGGCCTCTGCGCTCGATTTCGTCCCACCAGCGCTCGATTTCGCGCTCATGACGCTGAACCTCGATGGCCAAGGCATCGACGACTTCGAGCGATTCGAGGTCTTCGTCGGCGCGAGCCTTTTCCATGGTGACGACCGACGAGTCAGGCAGGAGCGCGACGTGTCTGGACAGCGCAGAAACCCGTTTGGCGGCATCGACATCCGGTAGGTCCAACTCAACACCCAGGGCTTCTCGAACGCTCTCCTTCAACGGGTCATCGAGCATTTTCCTGATCTCGGATCTTGACAGGAGCGCAATCATCCCGTCCTCGCCGACATCATGACCAGTGAGGGACGACACGGTGGTCAGCAATGCCCTCTCGGCATCCATGAACCGGAAGATTTCGACGGCCACGGCGGAGGTCGTCGGGGGTCTGCCGTGCTCTTGCTCCGCGATAGTTGAACGGACGTCTTTGAGCAACACCCAACGCTCGACGGCCAAACCGAGATCCAGTTCTTGAGGGGCTGTCAGCAGTGCATGCTGGCCAATCGAGCGTAGATACTCCCGAACAGTGTCGGTTGGCTCGTCGCCAAGTTCGCGCTCGTAGGATTTCAGAAGATCCATCGCGCCGGAATCCTGGCCTTCCGAGATGTCGGAGTCTCTATTCTGCTGTAGTCTCTCTTCGCGGTCCAGCATGGAGTTCGCCTTCACGTCACCGGCAGCTAAGTCGGCGCCACACGACAATACCAGAGAGGTTCCTGTCTTTCAACAGCAAGGACCTCTTCATTTAGAGCCTCGGACACCTCTATTGTAACGTCAAACGGTCGGCAGAAACGGTTGCGACGCCTTAATCGGTCGAAAGGGATAATGCGCCACTGACGACAACTCGACTGATATCGTGCGGGAAACGTTTCGCCTGAGGGACACGATGGGAAAGCCCGCGATCTCGAATCAAAGCGAGTGCATGCATTCGGCGACGTTCGAGACCGCCCTTGACAATCGATTTTGCGCCTAGTTAACTGTCCAAGATCGAAACGTGGTTGCGCCGTCGGTTTACTAACTCAGGCCCTCTGCCTGATATAACGTTGACTCCGACATGTTGGATGCACCATGTGGGCGACGGGTCAGCATACACGCCGTATCCGGAGATCGGAACAGACGATAGCCGCGATCCGATACAAGAGCAGCGAGTGATGACGCATGGAGGTGGAGACGCTTTGGGACAGCTCGACGGCAAGATAGCGGTGATCACAGGCGCAGGAACCGGCATCGGCAAAGGGATAGCCCGGGCGTATGCACGAGAGGGGGCCAAGCTGGTCATCGCCTCTCGGAATCGGGAAACGTTGGATGGGACTGCCGCAGAGCTAACTCCCAAAGGCGCGACCGTGCTCGTCGTTCCGACCGACGTGACTAAAGAAGACCAGGTAGTCGCGCTATACGAGCGAACGGTGCAGGAATTCGGACGCCTCGACATCTCCGTCAACAACTCCGGGGTATTCGACGGCGGCCCGATCGAAGACTTGTCTCTCGAAACCTGGCAACACGTCGTCGACGTCAACCTCACCGGCGTGTTCCTGTGCACTCGGGAGGCGTTCAAGATCATGAAGGCCCAGGACGGCGGACGCATTATCAACATAGGCAGCATCTCAGCTCAAATGCCGCGGGACAACGCTTCGCCGTACGCCACGACCAAACACGCTCTGGTGGGCCTGACCAAGTCCACCGCGTTGGAGGGACGCGAACACGGCATCAGCGCGAGCATCCTCCATCCGGGAAACGTCGTGATTGAGCGCCGAGCCGGAAGCACGGCCTCCGCTGACGCCGAGCCGATGATGACGCCTGACGACATCGCAATCGCAGCGTTGGCGATCGCTGCGATGCCGCACTACGCAAACATGCTCGAATCGATCGTGCTGCCCGTAGACCAGGAGTATCTTGGCCGGGGATAGCCGGACGGCGCCTCACTTCGAGGGACGCACAGGATTGAACGGATTCACACCACTAGAACTTAGGCGCCCAACCGGCGCGCCCGCAAATTCGTGACCGGGGATCTCGGTGCGATTGCAGGGTTGGCAAAGCAGTTTATCAATCAACAAGGAGACGCGAATTGGCGAAGAAAGTACTAATCACAGGCATGAGCGGACTGATCGGAGGACTCCTCAAGGACCACCTTACAGAGTTGGGCGGATACGAGTTGACCGCGCTCAATCGAAGCTCGGTGGCCGGAGTGCGCACGGTCCAAGCGGACATCGGCTACCTCGAGGCGATCAAGCCGGCTTTCGAGGGGCAGGACACCGTTGTGCATCTGGCTGCTTATCTCGGCAGCCAGGACTGGGAGGGACAGCACGCGGGCAATGTCCTGGGCACGTACAACGTGTTCGAGGCGGCTCGATTGGCGGGGGTGAAACGGATAGTCTTCGCCAGCAGCGGAAACGCGATCAGAGGCTTCGAGAACGTCGAGCCGTACACGGCGATCGCGGAGGGCCGATACGATGACGTCCCGGCCGACTACCCGATGATCACGCACGAACAAGTGTGGCCCGAAGCGCTGTACGGGGCCACCAAGGTTTGGGGCGAAGCCCTGGGCCGGCACTACTCCGACGACTACGGAATCTCGATCATCTGCGTCCGAATCGGCCGCGTCAGCAGGGAGAACCGGCCGACGACCTGGCGCGATAATGCGATATACCTCAGCCACCGAGACATCAGCCAGATGCTTCAAAAGTGCATCGATGCCCCAGACAGCGTCGTATACGACATCGTCTTCGCCGTGTCCGACAACCGCTGGGGTTATCGAGACCTGTCCCACGCGAAAGAGGTCATCGGGTTCGAGCCGGAGGATTCAGCGGAGACCGATCCGTTCACGGGGTAGCGCCGGCCTGGGCGCAGGCGAGTGTTGGATTGGCCGTGAACGGCCAGGGCACACATGCCGTTGGCCGGTCGCCCAACGTGGGGAGGGTTTCTCGTGTGTCGCCGGGCCGCGCCCACGCCACCGACGATATTTGACCGACGCGAATCCGTTGAGAGCGATTCGACAACTCACGTCGATGCAAGGAGCCGATGCCGATGAAAAGCGTCACGATCGATCGAGACAAACGCCTTCGCGACGAGCCGCACACCGGCCACAACCGCTGGCATCCCGACGTTCCGCCCATCGTCGAGGTCGCGCCGGGCGAGGAGGTCGTGCTGGAGACGAGGGACGCGTCAGACGGCCAGATCAAACCGAACACCACCGAGGCCGATTTCGACTCGTTCGACACCAAAGTCAGCCATCCGCTGACCGGGCCCGTCTACGTCCAGGGCGCCAAACCGGGCGACTTGCTTGAGATCGAGTATGTGAACGTTGAACCGCAATCCAGAGCATGGACTCGCGTCCGCCCGGGATCGGGATTCCTGCGGGACATCTACACCGAGCCCTATCTTGCTCATTGGAACATCGCCGACGGCTGGGCGACGTCGCCGCAGATCCCGGGAGTCCGAATCCCCAATGGGTCGTTCATGGGAACCGCGGGGCTGGCGCCGTCCCACGACCAGCTCCGAGAATGGACTCGACGCGAAGCCGACCTGGTGGATCGCGGCGGCACGGCGGCGCCTCCCGATCCCGAGGACGCGGTCCCGTCCGAGGGCCCGGTCGCGAACGATGGAGCGCGAACCATTCCGCCGCGCGAGAACTGCGGCAACGCCGACGCAAAACAACTCACAACGGGTTCGAAGCTCTTCGTGCCCGTCGCGGTCAAAGGCGCGCTGTACTCGGCGGGCGACGGCCACTTCGCCCAGGGCGATTCCGAATGCTGCATAACCGCCATCGAGATGGGCGCGACCGTTACGGTCCGATTCAAGGTCCACGAAGGTGAAGCCGCCGCCAAGAACATCCGCTTCCCCAGGTTCGCCCACCCTGGATACTTCCTGCCCCCCGAATGGGCCGCCCCAAGGAACTTCATCGCGACGATGGGCTTTCCGATTCGAGACGACGGGACGAACGAGAGCGAGGACGTGGCTCTGGCGGCACGGCACGCGCTTTTGAACATGATTCGCCTGCTGCAAGAGCGCGGGTACAGCGCCGTGCAAGCTTACGTTATATGCAGCGTCGCGGTCGACCTGAAGATCAGCAACATCGTCGACTTGCCAAACGTGACCGTGTCGGCGTTCCTGCCCGAGGGCATATTCGTGTGGAGAAAATCCCATGGAAACAGCGAACACACTGACGATTGTCCTGCTCGTGGTTCTGATTGCCGGTGGCGCAGCAATTGCGTTGATGCTCTCCCGAGTATTGGGCCGCCAAAATCAGACCGAGCAATCTACCGATTTGGCGAGGTTGCTCGAAAAGGTGAGTACGCTTGAGTCGTTGACGGAGACTTCATCCCAATCACGCGAGGAACTCGCACGGGTCGCGGAGCGTATCGGCAACGTTGAGAAGAGCCAGCAAGCCGCCGTCGAGAAAATGCAAAAGCTAGATACCCAGCTTGCAGGAGCAGGAGCGACGACGGGGAATCTTGTCAGCACTGCCAACGCCATCAGGGAGGAACTGACCAAAGCAAGCCAGACCGTTGCTGAATTGAAGAGCGCCGCCGAAGCCCGCCAGGAGGTCGAACGGAAGACCAGCGAGTCTATCCGAAGACTCGAGAACATCATCGCAGGTACCCAATCGCGAGGCGCTGCAGGCGAGAACATCCTAGACATCGTGTTTTCCAGACTCCCAGCAGAATGGAAAGTCCACAATTACAGAGTCGCGGGTGGCTCGGTCGAGTTCGGGCTGCGGCTACCCAACGGTCGGGTGCTTCCAATCGACAGCAAATGGCCGGCCGCTGAGTTGGTTCAGAAGCTTTCCGAAACTGACGACCCGAACGAGCGGGCGAGGCTACAACGGGATGTCGAGAGGGCTGTCAAGAACAAGGCGAGCGAGGTCCGGAAGTACATCGACCCCGACCGAACTTTGAGTTTCGGAGTCGCGGCTGTTCCAGACGCCGTTTATGACTTGTGCACTGGGTTACAGGCCGAGGTCGTTCAAATGAATGTCGTGCTGGTCAGCTACAGCATGTTCATGCCGTACCTCTTGCTAGTTTTCCAAACGGTGCTCATGACATCCCAAGACGTAGACATCGAGAAGTTGAACGCCTATGTAAAGGCGACTCAGGACGCCATCCAACACGTACAGGATGAAGTCGACGGTCGATTGTCGCGTACGGTGAACCAACTGAGCAATTCGCGAGACGAACTTCGGCTCCATGCGGGGAAAGCTGCGACTTCGCTTGTCGGGATTCAATCCGGGCCCGTAACGCTGGGCGCACTGCCCGAAGGGGAAGACGACGTGGACGATCAACCGAGATGATCCGGCTCTCCAGGGCTACCGCCAAATCTCGATCCGCTTGAAGCCCTCTGCCAGCTCGACCCCGGCCTGCTTGCCGACCTCGGCCGCCCGATCTCGTGAACGCTGCTCGCCGACTTCACGCGGACTGCCCATCTGGCTGGCGTGTCGGTAGAGTGCGTCCATCTTCAGGTCGAATGTCTCCGTGATGTCGATGTACATGTCCGGGTCTTCGGGGCGAAACAACAAGACCTCGCGGACCTTGTGAGGCTCCAGGCCATCTTCGCCGTGTTCGGGAAAGGCGAGATGGTCGCGCGAATAAGGGAATACGGCGTCCAGGGTCACGCGCCCGCACATGTAGTGATCGCGATGGCGAATGTAGGGTCTATCCGGATCGACGGTCACGACCGTGCTCGGTGCATGTTTCCGTATCTGACGAACCAGCTTCTCTCTGAACTCGGCGGTGTCTTCCAGTCCTTGATCGGGTTGTCTGAGGTACACAACCTCAGCGATTCCGAGCACTTTGGCCGCTTCGGCTTGTTCCTTTTCGCGAATCTCGGCCAAGCGCTTGGGGGTCAGCGTTCGGTCGCTGGTTCCTTTGTCTCCGTTGGTGCACACGACCAACACGACTTTCCGGCCCTCTTTTACCCATTTGGCGATGGAGCCGCCGGCGCCGCCCTCGGCGTCATCCGGGTGCGGTGTAATCACGAGCACTGTTCCGTCTGATTCAGACATAGAGTTGGTAGGTCTCCTTCCAAGAGTTTCAACTGCGCGTCAAAATTGCGCCCCAGAGAACGAACGACGGGCGGCTTGAGTCGATTGAGCGACATCGCAACGAATGGATTGGCCTGGCGGGCCGCCGCTGACCCTGACTTCTTTCCGCCTCCCATCACCTGTCAAGCAAGCGGACCACGCCTCAATTGAACGGATGTGTTTCCCTTTCGTCCAACGGCGCCGGCACCTGATCGAGGCAATCCGCATGCCTACGCGGTTCGGCACCAGCACCTGTCGGAGAGGTGGCGTCATTGTAAAGGAAGCTGACGTTGTGTCAACAAATTCCTGAAAACTGCGCCAAAATGCGCGTTGAAGCGGGTCAGGCACGCATGTTAAGAATGATGCATAAGCTCCGTTAGCGCCCTCAGTTCTTCGGCGCACCATGGCATCATCCTGCATGTCGCGTAAGGCGGCCCCCCTCGCCGGGTTCGACCGACCGAAGAACAGCTGCCCCACCGCTGGCGGAGCTTTTTTCTTTGCCTCTGCACTCTTGGTTTTTGAATCAACGCCCAGTCGAAATTCGTCACGCGGAGGGCTTTCGAACGGGTCGTGCAGGCGAGCAACGAAAGCGCGCAATGATGATCAGAAATCGTCGCCAAAGCATTTCCTGCATGACGACACCTTGGATTGCTCCCGACGCCGCCACGTGGCGGATGAGCCTTTCGGAGAGTAACATGCTCGCGTTGGCAGTTGATGCTCGGCCATGATATCGGCTCCAACGCATTTCATCACGGGAGGCCACACATGTCATCGAAACCAGGGTATCTATTCACCGCGAGCATGGACATCGGGGCGGACAAGGAAGCGCTATTCAACGAGGTGTACGACAATGACCACGTGCCGCTGTTGCTGGAAGTCCCCGGAGTGCTTTCGGTGGCGCGATTCAAGACGGCGGAGCTCACGATGATCTTGGGCGGCGAGCGTCGGACCATCGAGGTCGAGGGCCAGCCCCGTTACACGGCGCAGTACGAGCTCGAAAGCGCCGACGTGTTGCTCAGCGACGACTGGGCCGAAGCTGTCGACGCGGGGCGCTGGACGGACGAGGTTCGGCCGTTCACCACCAACCGGCGTCACGTCCTCTACGAGCGGCTGTAGCGCGTGCTAGAATAGCCCCACCTTGACATCAGACACCGCGCCCACGCGCAGACCAGCAGGCTCCAAGATGGTCCTGGCGACTATCGCCGTGGGCGCTTTCGTTTCAGTTCTAGACCAGACCGGCGTCACGTTGGCGCTGCCTCCCCTGGCTACACACTTCGACGCCACGCTACCCGTCGTGCAGTGGGTCGCACTCGGATACAGCCTTACGACCGGCGCGCTGTTGCTGCCGATGGGCCGATTGTCCGACATGGTCGGTCGCAAGGTCGTATACATGATCGGCTTCGTCATCTTCATCTTGGGGGCGCTTCTGGCCGGATCGTCTCCCTCGCTGCTGACGGTGATCATCTTCCGGACGATTCAGGGATCAGGATCGGCGATGATCCAGGCCAACTCTATGGCGATTCTCACGTCCATGTTCCCTGCATCCCAGCGTGGCCGGGTCATCGGCATGTACATGACGATGGTCGGCATGGGGGCGATAGCAGGGCCGGTCATAGGCGGGACCGTTGTCGAATTGCTCGGATGGCGAGCGGTTTTCTACATGGGCGTGCCATTGGGAGTCGTCTCGCTGGCGGCTGCCGCGTTGGTCTTGGAACGCGACCGGCCCGCGGGTGTCGAAGGCGGAATTTCTCGCGTCAGATTCGACTGGGCGGGGGCGGTCCTTTCGACAACCGCACTGGTTGTTTTCTTGTTGTCGATGACCAACGCCTATCGAATCGGTTGGACATCGCCACTGGTCTTCTCGGCGTTCGCTGCGGCATTCGCGCTGCTGATTTCGTTCATCGTGTGGGAGCGCCGCACTGCCGAGCCACTTCTGGCGCTGGAGCTGTTCAGACGAAAGCTGTTCTCGATGGGGTCGTCCGCCAGCTTCCTCATCTTCCTCGCAGGGACTTCTGTCTTCTACATGATGCCTTTCTACCTTCAAGGCGTCCTGGATTTGTCCCCGGGCCGAGCAGGCATGGTGATTGCGCCCACCGCTTTATGCTTCGCTTTGACGGGACCGATAGCGGGCAGGTTGTCGGACCGGTACGGGTTCAAGCGGTTTGAGATCACCGGCTTGCTGATGCTGTCGGCATCAATGCTTCTGCTCAGCAGATTGACTGAAGACACCCGCATCCACTACATCATCCCGGTGTTGGTGATGCAAGGAATCGCCATGGGCATGTTCAATTCGCCGAACGCGAGTTCCATCCTGAGCACGGTCGAACCGGCTCGATACGGGGTCGCGACGGCGTTCATCAACATGATCCGCACCACCGCCAACGTCACCGGCATCGGCCTGGCGATCACCATCGTCACCGCACAAATGGCAGCCCAGGGTTTCGAGCCGAGCCTGGATGCGGTGTCATCGGGTGGCGCCGGTGTGGAGGGCGCGTTCACTGAGGGGTTGAGGATAACGTTCCTGCTGATGGCCGGTTTCGTCGCGTGCTCGTTGGCCGTCACGATCCTGAAACCTCTTCCGCGCACCGCGGGCCCAACAGCGGCGCAACAAGCCGACGTGGGGTCGACCGCGCAGACGGCCGAATAACGCCTTGGCGACGCCGTCGAGCCTCTGGCCCCTGGCCCGGATCGTGGAAAGCCCACATTACAAGTGGTGGGCCTACATGGCGCTGGCCATCGGGCTCTCGCTGACGGTGATGGACCAGTCGGGCGTCAACATCGCGATGCCGCAGATCGCGGACCACTTCGACGCCGACATCCCAACGGTCCAGTGGCTATCGTTGGGCTACATCCTGACAACATCCGCCATGCTCATGCCCGCGGGACGGCTCTCGGACATGATCGGCCGCAAGCGCATGTATCTGATCGGATTCAGCATATTCGTGGTATCGGCGTTCGTTGGGGCGACAGCTCAGTCATGGACCGTCTTGTTGGCGTCCAAGTTGGTTCAGGGAATCGGCTCGGCGGGAATCCAGGCGAACGGAATGGCGATGATCGCCGAAATCTTCCCGTCTAGCGAGCGAGGGAAAGGCCTCGGCCTGTACATGGCGGTCATCGGGGCCGGAGCGATAACAGGCCCAGTTGCAGGCGGGTTTCTCGTGAGCAATTTCGGTTGGCGCGCCGTGTTCTTCGCAGGGATCCCCGTCGCGATTATCGCGATCGGGACCGCCGCTTTGGTCCTCAAAGGCCGATCGCCGGAGCAAGCGAAGCCAGGCGGCAAGTTGTCTTTCGATTGGCTCGGGGCTGCTCTCTCATCAGGGGCGTTGGTCTCGTTCTTGCTCGCCATGACCAATGCCTGGAAGATGGGTTGGACTTCGCCCGCCATTTTGGCCGGCGTGATCACGGCCGCTACACTGCTCGCGGCGTTCCTGTGGTGGGAGGCGCGAACCGTCGATCCGATGCTGGATCTGTCTCTCTTCAAGAGCCGGGTGTTCTCTCTTGCCATCGGCGCGCGCTTTATCTCGTTTCTAGGAGGATCGGCGGTATTCTTCCTGATGCCCTTCTACGTCATCCAAGGGTTGGGCCACTCCGCCAGCCACGCTGCTTTCTTGATGATTCCGGGATCGATCTCAATGATCGTCATTGGCCCTCTCGCCGGGCGTCTCTCGGACCGCGTCGGCACCAGGTGGCCCGCGGTGTTCGGCATGTCCGTCTCAACGATGGCCATGATTTCGTTCGCGACCCTTACGACCGAGTCATCGGACTCTAGAATCGCGATGGGTATGACGCTGTCAGGAATAGGCATGGCCAGCTTCTCTTCGCCTAACTCGAGCGCAATCATAGGGTCGCTCCCTCGGGAGAAATACGGAATCGTGTCGGCGTTCGTGAATCTGGCTCGAACCTCGGCCAACATGTCTGGCGTAGCGCTGGCAACCACCGTGGTCACATTTCATATGGCAGCATCAGGGTTCGAGCCGAGCCTGTCGACGGTCGAGGGCGGCGACGCCGGAGCGACGCTCGCGTTCGTCGAAGGCATGGCCCGGGCGTATACGATCTCGGCCTGCGCCATGATCGTCGCGTTGACGATGACAATCTTCAGAGGTGAGGTCCAAGCTCAGCCGGATCGGGTGGCTGAACAACCCGGGCCAGCATCAACGGCTTCGGGTGACGACGAGTAGGGATTTGGTTCGACGGCCGCGTCGGCCGCGGAGGGCCTTGTGGCGGCCCAGCATCGGTTGACTGCCCGAGTTACAGACCGCGTTTTGCCCGTGCGACCTGCTTGGTCAGTTCTTCCGCATCCGAATTGTCCCAACCGGGGAACGCCACGATGATATCTTTCTCATCCAACCTCGGAAACATCACCGTCGTGTTGGGTTTGACGCCAGCCAGGGTGCCCCCGACGAAATACAGTCCGACCAACGCTACGATGGCGCCCGCTGCGAACAGAACCGCGGCAATCCGCTCGTCAATCCCAAAAGACGACTCCAGAAAAATCTCGATCGCGAGCAATCCCGCGCCGGCTACCGAGAAACGAACGCCCTCGTGCATGCGGCTGCGTTGCCCTCCATTTTTTTGTTGGGGCGTGGCCAGGTCGCCAAGAAGCGCTTCATCGTGTCCATCCGATCCGGAGCGGTTAAAGTTGGCCATCAAGCGTTTGCTCGTGACCACCACGTCGGGCGATTCGAACACCACTCGTTCGTTCGGCTGAAGGCTGAAGGATCGTTCACTCATATGTGCCTCGCATCGGGTTCCTGCCTGGGTGTCATCCATTATAGATATTCCGCGACTTCGGTGCACAAGTGGTACGACGAAACGGGCGCAGATCAGCCTTGACTGCGGCGACGCAGATGCCTATAATGCTTGTTGCTAGGTTGGAGATTATGAAGAGCGACCCCACCTAACAACACAAAAGGCGAACACTCAGCGGCGGCTGGGATTGCCCAGCCGCCTTTTTTGTACCTTAAAAACTGAATTTGTCCTCAAAGAAACAATGAAATAGATGAGCCTCAATGTGGGTCAAGTTAGTAAGGGTCCACGGTGGATGCCTTGGGGCCA
>DCWO01000066.1:0-29007 GCA_002328865.1 Dehalococcoidia bacterium UBA2160
CATTTCAGAGACAGGACACTAGGATCTTTTTGAACATCTCACCCTCCTTTTGAGATTCCGCTCGGGCCGTCTGAGGCCCCAGATGCTTGTTAATTTCGGGAATCGAGCCATTGGGGTTTGGTTGATCCGGTTCTTCGTCCGCCAATTCAATTATAGTCCTTGACGCGTGAAACACCCATGAGGATAGGCGTCGAGGGTATGAGGTATTAGTGAAATTTTGCACAACCGGTCAGGTGGGGTGATCGGGCATCAGGAACGAGCAGCAGTGGGCGTCAAAACCGGACAGCCGCCCCAATGCCCAGCCTTCGACATACCAAGGGCCCGGCTCGAAAATGCCGCACCGAAAGTCGCCTTGCCGGAGTCACATCCCCACACTTCATGATTCGAGAAGCAGTGCAAGCTGACGAACCCCGGCGTCGCTTGGAGACGATTCACGCCGTCGCTGTGAGGAGCAACCGTCGAGTGCGCAGCCTGGGTAGCGCAAGGCGATCGTCCAGTTGAAGTCGCGGCATCGACGGCCTTGTAAATGGCGCCATCGATGCCGCGACTCCGTAAACATGACAGTCAATTACTCGGGACGCACGGGCGGGATCACCAGCACCGGGTCGCCCGCATTGCGGACAACGGTTGACGTGACACTGCCAAGAGCCATTCGTCGGAGCCCTGAACGGCCGTGGGTTGTGAGGGCTATCATGTTGTTGGGCGTGTCGTGAGCGAATTCGTTGATGATCGCGGCCGGCGCCCCGACCTTCAGCACGTAATTCGCGGCCAATCCAGCTTTCCGTAGATAGTCCACGACGCCGCTCAGGTAGCCATGTGTTTCTGCTTCGACCGTGGCTGGTAAGCGCGCGTCGGTTGCGTAGAAATGCCCGACCGCGTCAGGGCCAGGCAAGTTAGCCACCTTGACGGCGCCCACCAAGACTATCTCCATCGAAAGTTTTCGCGCCAGCGCTGCAGCGAACGGAATCGCGCTCTCCGCCAACTCAGATCCGTCAAGCGGCACGAGTATCTTGGAAATCGAGACGTCATCGTCCGTCCAGTACTGCTTTGCTTTCTCGGGCGAGATGGTCAGCGTAGGCACATCCGACGTACGGATTACCGAGTCGGTGACGCTGCCCAACAATGCTCGAGACACCATGTTGCGACCGTGGGTGGACATGGCGATCAGATCGCATTCGTGCGTATTCGCATAGCTCACGATCTGTTCTGCGGCGTCGCCTATTCTGACGGCGACCCTGGCAGTCAGTCCATCCTCGGCGAGTTCGTCGACGATGCCGGAAAGGTCATGCCTCAATCGCGATTCCTCTCGGTCGAAGGCTTGAGAAACGTAAGGCCCGCCGGTGTCGTAGTCCCTGGTCGGAAATCGAGCCAGCGCCTCGCGCCTCACATGGGCCTGGGATTCGACGCCAACGCTCCCGCCGCTTTTGACGGCCACAGGCCCTACGCCCTCGGATCGCGCCGTGCGCGGATCGCCTGCGACACCTATTTCGTCGGGTTTGATGACGGACAGAATGTGCAGCCGGCTCCCCATCCCTTTGACCAGATACGCCACGTATGGAAGGATGCTTTTGGCTTGTTCGCTTCCATCCAATGGCACAAGAATCTTTTCAAACATTTTCAACCCCCTTGCGTCATTCCGTTCAGGCCACTCAGAGCCCTGGTTACTGCTTTTCCCGTTGGTTTGCAATTGGAGAACTACCTTTTTCCGATCACGCTTCCCGGTTCAATTATAGTGTTCAGCGCGTGAGGAACTCGTAAGATCAGGTGCCACGTGCATGAGGTTTCAGTGAAACATTGCGCAAAATGGCCGATTGGCATTCAACACGAAACGCCGTGCGAGCGCCGCGTATAATGACGCCGAGAGCGCGGACCGAAATCACAGGAGGAGCCACATGAAACGAGTTGGATTCTTGCTGAAGGTGAAACAGGGATTGCTCGCGGAGTACGCGCGACACCACACGGCGGTATGGCCCGAGATGCTGGAGGCGCTGAGCCGGTCAGGGTGGCGGAACTACTCGATCTTCGCTCGCGAAGACGGGTTGCTGTTCGGCTACTTCGAGGCTGAGACGGACTTCGAGGCGGCGCTGGCAGCGATGGCGGGCGAGGAGGTGAACGCGCGTTGGCAGGAGTTCATGGCGCCGTACTTCGAGATCCCGCAGGGCGCGAGGCCGGACCAGATGATGGTGGAACTGGAAGAGGTGTTCCACCTGGGTCGAGATGCAACAAGCGGAGGTGAGCAATGCGATTGAGCGACAAATCGGCGATAGTCACGGGCGGCGGGGCTGGCATCGGACGGGCGATTTGCCTGTTGTTCGCGGAAGAGGGGGCATCGGTGGTCGTGGCAGACATCGACGAAACGGGAGGCCAGGAGACGGCGAGTCTGATCGCCGACGCGGGCCGCGAGGCCACGTTCATCAAGACCGATGTCTCCGACGAGGGCCAGGTTATGGCGATGGTCGACGAGGCCGCCTCGGCCATGGGCAAGATCGACGTGCTGATAAACGACGCGGCCGCATTCGTGTTCGGCCAGGTCGAGGAAGTCACCGACGCAGATTGGCAAAAAGTGTTCGGCGTCAATGTGCTCGGGCCGTCGTATTGCGTGCGCAACGTAATGCCGCACATGAAGAAACTGGGCGGCGGGTCGATTGTGAACATAGCGTCGGTCAGCTCGTTCATCGCGCAGCCCGCGTTCGTCCCGTACAACACGTCGAAGGGGGCGTTATTGCAGCTCACGCGCTGCCTCGCGATGGACCTTGCGCCTCACAACATCCGCGTGAACTGCGTCTGCCCCGGGTCGGTCCTCACCCAGGCGACCGAGGCGCACCGACGGTATACCGGGAGCGACCGTGACGATTTCCTACGAGAGGCCGGGGCATCCAACTTCATGAAGCGGATCGCCGACCCGCGGGAGATCGCCTATGGCGCGCTCTTCCTGGCTTCGGACGAGTCGTCGTTCATGACAGGATCGCCGCTCATCATGGACGGCGGCGCGACGGCGCAGTAGCGCCAAAGGGCGGTTTAATCCCTGAACATAATCGTGGCAGGGGTCAGCCACAGGATCACCCGATGCTGCGCCCTCAATTGGCGGAGCCGGTCCTCTACGCCCTCCGCGGGAACGTAGCGTTCGACGATCTTTCGCGTAACCGGCCAGATGAACTCGTCGTCGGATATCTCGACCGGTCCGGAGACCGTGACGTAGTCCGAAGCCTGCAGGTCGGAGCAGATGCAGATCGACATCCGAGAATCGCGGACAAGGTTCCGGTGCTTGACTCGCTCCTTGGTGGTGGAAACGGCGATCCTCCCGCCCTCGAATACGTACCAGTTGGGCGTGAGTTGCGGCATTCCGTCTGCGCCAATGGTTGCTACCACGGCGATCCTGGACGGCACCAGAAATTCGGCAAGTTTCGCTTGAATTTCCGGTGATATAGGCGTCGGGCTCATTATCGGTCTCCCTCTCAGTTGTGACTCAGCGTGGCTTCAGTACGCGATATTCCAGCGAATGCAACAGCTTCGAACTGACTGTTGCTATCTCGTCCACTGCTGTCTCGAAGCTGTGCTCGTTGGCTCTGGACGGCTTTCGATACCCTGAGATCTTGCGCACGAATTGCAGCGCGGCCGCCCTGAATTCCTCGTCCGATAGCGGGACCGCGCCTTCCCGAAGAACTTTGATGCTGCGACACATTCATCTTCCTCCTCCTCCGTCAAAGCTCGGATGGCCTCACCTCGTAGATCGCAACGGCGTCCGACTCGAAAACGAGTTCCAAGAATGGCGCCATGGGTCCGTCGAACTTCTCGACCCCGTCCGGGTGGTACGCTCGCTCTAGCTGGCCCACGTACACGTACTTGACGTCGTATTTCCTCAGCAACGACAGGGCGTCCGAAGGATTGGCCGAGCCGTAGATGTTCTTTACGTCTCTGATCCGCCTGCCCACGTCCGCTCGATTATCCCATCGTTGTTGCTCTTGGTGCCACTGCCAGCCCACGACGCTTGGCAGACCCGTGTATATCGACACTCGCCCTCCCCAGCGGTATGTGGGCGTGTTGGCTTCGAGGATCACAGGCGATCCCTCCACGTTCTGCCGAAGCCACTCGATGCCCTCAAAATCGGCCGCGAGGTCGATATTGCCTTCCGGATCACGGTATGTGGCGCCGTCAATGTACGCCGTACCGTCGAGGGTCATCGGGGTGACGTTGTCGTCGAACCGGTCGCGGAGCCGATCACGGGCGCCGAACACCGGGTACACGGCCGTGCTGACGATCAAGAGCGCCAATGCGGCGATCCAAACACGTCGCCACATGCGCGCGAGGCGGGAGTTCGTCGGTCGCGAAAGCAACCGCCATAACAGGTACCCCGACGCCACAGCCAACAGTACCCACACCTGGAGGTAGAACTTGAACACGCTGTTCATGCGGTCGATGTCGCCCTCGACCCGAACGAAGTCCAAACCGACGACGATCATGAAGGCGGCGCCCGCAGCGAGGGAGACGAAGGCAAGCTCCGGGGACGCGGCATCGAAACGAGTCAACGCGCGGGCCCCGGCGTAGCCGACCGCGACGACCGCCACCGAGGCGAACACGATCGTGTCACCGGCGACGCCTGAAGCGGCTGCCGTCACGAGGTAGCCGAACCCGAGGGCCAGGCCGACCAAGGCCAGCACTTGCCCGGCTCGAACCTGCGCCGCCCTTCCGATGGCTGCGGTCTCGTTTTCGGCGGCGACCGTGTCTGTCAATCGCGACAGCCACCTGCCGGCGGAAGCACCAGCAGCGAGCAGGAATCCGCGCAACGTCCACACGTAGTACGAGCCAAGAATGAACACGAACAGCCCGCTGATCGCGAGGAACTGCCACAGCACTGTCGTGTTGGTGGTTGACTCGATACTGCTGAAGAAGGTCTCGTAACTCCTGTGGTAAGGCAAAAACGCCACATACCCAATGCCAACCACAAACGCGGACTTCACGCCGATTCGGAGCGCAACGGTCAATCCGACCCCGCCGTGGGACAGCAACTCTCCGATGGCAACGGCGCCAGCGGCGATGGCCAGGTATGCCGGGTAGTCCCAAGCGTTAATGACCCGCAGCGATCCGATGACGACGCCCATAACAGCCAGACGGCCCACAGCCGACAATCCCCAACGCCGTTCGCCGTTCACGCTTCTGTAAGCGCCGATGGCGACGGCCGCGGCCAAACCCAGCGCGACGATGGTGAACGGCAGCGCCATCAGGTGGGCATGAAGGTCCGCGAACAAGAACGTGAAGAACGGGAACTCGGTGATCTCGTGCCCTGGAGGGTCGGGCGGCATCATCCGAGAGCTGCGCCAGAAGTCGAACTCACCAGCCGGTAGACCCTGAACGACGACTCGCCAGGCGCTCTCTCCGAGCTGCACGGCGCCGTCAAGGTTTCCGAGCACAACCACGAACAGCGCTCCGGCGATGCCTGCCGCCACCGACGACGACCAAAACCCGGTCGACAAAGATCCAAGCCCACCGGCTGTGGCGGATCTGCGTCGGGTGCTCTCCACGAGGTTGTACACGAGCGAGTACGACGCGCCCGCGGTGAGGGCGAAGAACCATGGGATCGCCAGGTTGAACGCCACGCCGGAGGCGATCCCTGTGGCATGGATGATGGTCGCCACGAGAAACTGACCCCAGTAGTAGTAGTTCAGGTATCCGCCGGCGAACCACGGATCGTACGGCGGCATGAACGTCGACCGCACCACGGCGTTCAGATACGCCAGGTCCATCGGCTTCTCGCCGCCTCTGAACGGGTGCCAAAGGTCGGGGTTGGCCATTCGAATGAGCAAGAACGCGAAGAAGGCAGCAAGGAACACCGCCTCGCCTATCGCGATGGTTCGCCAGTGGGTCGCGACATAGGATTTGATCGCATCTCGGCGCCTAAGCAACACGGCGACCGACAGCGCGAACACGGCCAGAGCGCCAACGGAGACCGACGCCCTCGAAAACGCCATCCAATGCAGGCTGGCCAGCAGCCACACCACCAGTCCGACGAAAAACGGTCCGAGCGCCTTGGACAGCAGCCAACCGCGGTCGGGCAGCGGACCGCATATCGCGAACACCAACGGAAACGCCAGGACCGCCAAGCCCTCGACGACCAGCAGCCACGCCAGCACAGGCATCCGGTTGGTCCAGCTATCGGCTCGGACGATGTCCGTCCACGTCCCACCCTCTTGTTGGGACCGAGCATCTTCTTGCGAGTACAACAAACTCTTGCCCGGAGTCTCAACTGGCCGAGGAGCCGAAAACGCTCCGTCCGGGAATCCACCCGCCGCCTGGTTCAACTGGTCGTAGATGACCTCCCGCGTCATGTGCGTCTGGTTCTCGAACACCAGCACCTTCGGATGGTCGTAGACCGAGAAGCTTTCGTCCGCGAACCCGAGGCCCAATCCGAACGTGGCCGACGCTTCGGTGAGTCGAGTCGGCTCCGGCAGGCCGGGACGCTCATATGTCGCGTCCACGAACTCGACTCCCAGCAACTCCGGGTAGGCGGTGAATTGCTGAACGAACTCGTATCCCAATTCGCCGGAGAAGAGCTGCCGGTAGTACTCGCGAGTGACCGGATAACGTTCCTCAAGTCGAGGGATCGTCCCGTACAAGCGGTTGCTGAAAAGCACGAGATAGTCGCCTCGGGCCAGCTCCGCGGAGACGTTTTGCAGTTTGCCGGATGTGTCGGGCTCGTAGAGCTGCAACTCCCGAACTTGATAGTCCTGCATGCCCGGAAGCCCCTCCTCCCAATGCTCCTTCAACACGACCGAACCCTGTGGGGCATTCGCGTTGATCCAAGTCGAAGCGGCGACCGCGGGGTGGGTCTTGCCATACAGACCAAGATAGGAAACCGCGTAGAATCCGGTCGTCGCGAACACGGACGCCAGAGCCAGGCCAACCACGGTGCGCATCGCGCGCTGCACGGCCGTCCGGTCCGCCAACCGGACTCGGTCCCACAGATCTGCGGCCAGCCTCGACGCGAACAGCAGCAGAAACGGGGTGATCGGGATCATATATCGAAGGAATTTGACCTCAAACGCGCCTGTGATGAAGAAATACGGCGCTACCCACGCCAGCAACAGCACGTCGAGTCGGGTGTCGCTTCGCCGGAGCGGCAGCGTGACGACCAACGCGACGATGGCTAATGCCGACGCTGCCATGACCGCGATCACGCTGTCGAATCGGATCAGCAACGCCATCGGCAGCGCCCATCCGACAACCACGTAGGCCAGTCCAATCGTCGGTCGCAGCCCTCGCAACGCGGTGTGCGCCAGCGCCGCCCACGCGAGGATGCCCAGCGGCCACCCCAGGCCCCACGTCGCGAGTTGCCTGGCCTGATACAGGTATGGAGTCGTGTCGATGTACTGACGCGTGTAAGGGTAGTCGCGAATGCGCCGCACCATCTCCGACTGCTCCGAGACGTCGTCGAGGAAGCGGTCCATGTCGATGAGCGCGTAGGGTTGTGCGATGAGGAACGCGGCGCCGGCCGTAAATCCGCCTACGAACACGCCTTGAATCGCCTTGGATGTTCGGTCGGTCAGGCCGGTCGCACGATGCGATGAAGTTCGGTCAGCCAAACCAAAGGCGTACATCAGGTGCGCCACCGCGAACGCCCCGAGAATCGGCGCCAGGCTCACTTTCGTTGCCAGTCCCAGCCCCAGGAACAGACCCGCGAACACCGAGTCCCCCACGCGGCCTTCGCGGGCTACACGGACCAGGAAGTACATCGTCAGGACCGTCAGCAAAGCAAGAAACGTGTCGACAGCGAAGAAGTGGCTAAGCTGGATGTGGATGACGGCCAGAGTCACGAGCGCACTCGCCCACAAGCCGATCCTTCGGGTGTACAGCGTCTTGCCGATGACGAAGACCATCGCCACGGTCGCAACGTCCGCCAACGCCGACACAAGCCGGCCGGCGATCCGCAAATCGTTCAGATCTGAGACAGGCAGCAGACCGTAGATGAGCTGGACGCCCTTGAGGAAGTAGAGCGGGAAGCTGCCGTAGGGAAACCACCGCGGGTTCCAGGGACTCTCCTCGGCGTCCAGCAGCACGCCGAGGTCACCCACGGACGGAGGAGACAGCTCCGCCACTCGCATCAGGATCGCGCGTTCGTCGGGATGGGGTGTCCAGTCGAAACCCTGGTCCCAGCTCAATCCGTAAAGACGAAGTGCCAGCGACAGCGCGATAACAGCCAGCAGACCGACCGCCGCGGCGCGCTTACCGACATCCACAGACGGACGGGCCTGATCGTCGGCCGGTTCTGGTCTCTGGTCGTCCGCCATCATCGATAGATTATAGATGCGCGGATGGCCGAGCGATACAACCTATGTGCCGTAACGAACGGCCTGTCCCACGATGTCGACGCCTACCCGCTCGCTCCACGCGGCGAGAAGCTGTTGCGTGATGGGACCGGGTTTGCCGTCGCCGATCTCCCGTCTGTCCGCCTTTGTCACGGGCAAGACGCAGGGGCTGGTGCCGGAGAAGAACACCTCGTCGGCGGTGTACAGATCGTAAGGTTGGAGGTCTTCCTGGACCACCGGGATGTCGAGCTGCTCCGCGAGGTCAAGGACCGTCCCTCGGGAAACGCCCTGTAGCAGGCTTCGGTCGCCGGGCGTGCGAATGACGCCGTTGGATACCATGAACACGTTGTAGCCGGTGCCTTCGGTCAGGTTGCCGTCCGAGTCGGTCAAAATCGGCCAAGCCTCGGGATCGACGTCGGCGGTCTCCAACTCCGCCAGGTTGAAGTTCATCCGGCTGAAATGCTTGACCTTCGGGTCGAGCGATTCGACCGGGTAGCTGCGGGTGCGCGTGACGACGCCGTGAGCGCCCTCGTCGTAGAACTTTGCAAACCGCGAATACCCGATTGGGCTGACGTGCACGCATACGGACGGCGGACCGGCGCTGTGGGTCCAGCTCCCCGGACCTCGCGTCACGAACTGCCAAATGGTGTAGTCACCGACCTCGGCACGGGCGCTTTCGTTGCGCCGGAGCGCCTCTTCGCTTATCTCCGTCATCTCTTCGGGAGACAGCCCGGGATCGATCCGCACGAACTTCAGCGAGCGGTACAGACGGTCGACGTGATCAGCCAGCTTAAAGACTTTGCCGTTGAACGTCCGCGTAACGTCGAAGACTACGTCGCCGACCAGGAACCCCCTGTCGCGGGGATCGATTCTGACCTCGCTGTAGGGCATCCATTCCCCGTTGAAGTATGCGGTGTAGTCAGCCATGCAGGCCTCCTCTGCTAGAGTTGCCGAGTTCTCGGACGTTTTGCGGGCTCGTCACCGCATTATAGTTGCAGCGTCCGGATCGGTACAGGGCGTTTTGGCTGATTGTAGGGACCGAATGGACGTCAGGGACGGCCGACAACATTATGGCTATTCATTTGACGACCCCCGTATGAGGAAGGTTACCCAATTCGGTGACCAAGCCCTATACTGTCTTGACCACGCGAAGGAGGGACGCAAATGAACGACTCAACAAGGTTGGACGGACAGGTTGCGATCGTCACGGGAGCCGCTCAGGGCATCGGCCAGGGAATCGCGCTTGTCCTCGCTGCAGCGGGCGCGCGCATCGTCATCGGAGACATTCAGGACGCCTCGAACACCGTTGATCAGATTCAGGCCGAGGGCGAGGCCGTGTGCATGCTGATGGACACGAGCGTGCCCGCCGACGCCCGACGACTGGTCCAGCTCGCGGTCGACCTCCATGGCAAGGTGGATATCCTGGTCAACAACGCGGCCATCGACGCGCCCGACGGCAATGCGTGGGACCTCCCCGACGACGAGTGGCAACGCACCATCGACGTCAACTTGACCGGCGTCTTCAATTGCTCGAAAGCCGCGCTGGGACCGATGCTCGCCCAAAGCAGCGGCTGCATCGTGAACATCAGCTCGCGATCCGCAGAGGCGGGCGCCAAGGGATTGTCGCCGGCCTACAACGCCAGTAAGGCAGGAGTCCTTGGGCTGACCAGGGGCTTTTCGGCACAGGTGGCGGAACGTGGCGTCAGGGTCAACGCTATAATGCCGAGCCTCGTCGAGTCCCGCGACTTCGGATGGACTCCGGATTACGCGGCCGAGCGCAGAGCCGAATATCCCCTCGGAACCGGCACACCCAACGACATTGGCGAGGCGGTCAGGTATCTCGTCAGTCCGGCCGCGCGCTGGGTGTCGGGCACCGCCCTTCAGCTCACGGGAGGCCACCAGGGCTGAGCGCCCGCGGCGAACCTCGCCCCTGGCGTTGGGCCGAAGTGGGGAAGCCCACGTCCATATGCTATAATCCACGTCCGAGGAGAGGTGGCCGAGCGGACGAAGGCGCTGGTCTCGAAAACCAGTATGGGAGCAATCTCATCGTGGGTTCGAATCCCACCCTCTCCGCCACGACTAATTGTTTGCATTTCGTGTGCGTATGAATAGTCGCGCTGGGCGGCGGTGACCTTCAAGGCTTAGTCCCCCACGATACGGAGAGGTGCTAGAGTGGCCGAATAGGCGCGACTGGAAATCGCGTGTCGTCTTTATGGGCGACCGTGGGTTCGAATCCCACCCTCTCCGCCATGTCAACCTCGCATTTCAACGCTGGTCCGCCCTGTGCACCGAGGCATTGCGCCATTGCGCTCAATGATGCTGTGCTAGAATTGGACCCGTGTATGGAGTCTACTGAGCTAAAACACTGGATCGCGTTCAACAGGGTTTCTGGCGTCGGCAGGGCGAGAATCGCCCTGATCGAAGGTCATTTTGGGTCCCTCGAACGCGCATGGCAAGCCAGCACGGCCGAACTCATCGAAGCCGGCCTTGATCGGCGCACGGCCAGAACCGTGACCAAGTCCATTGCGACCATAAACCCTGACGACGAGCTCGCCCGTGTTCAGGCGGCAAGCGTGCGCGCGCTGACCTGGCACGATGAAGATTACCCGGCACGCCTCAAGGAGATTTACGACAAACCGCCTGTGCTGAACGTGCGCGGGTCATTGCTGGCGGAAGATGAGAGAGCCGTGGCGGTGGTGGGCACGCGACGGCCGACGGCGTACGGACGCCAAGCGGCGTATCAAATAACACACGACCTGGCCCGCTCCGGAGTCACGATCGTCAGCGGGCTTGCACGAGGCATCGACGCGATTGCCCATCGAGCGGCGCTCGAAGCGGGACAACGCACCATCGCGGTGATGGGGAGCGGTTTGGATGTCATCTACCCGAGGGAACACGCGGCATTGGTTAACCAAATAGTCGAAAACGGCGCCGTCATGAGCGAACACCCGTTGGGCGCCAAACCGAGCGCACAGAACTTCCCGAGACGGAACCGCATCATAAGCGGCCTGACGATGGGAACGGTCGTGATCGAGGCGCCAGAGGGAAGCGGCGCGTTGCTGACCTCGCGACATGCTCTGGAGCAGGATCGAGAAGTGTTCGCCGTTCCGGGCAGCATATTCTCGCCCGGCAGCAAGGGAGTGAACGAACTGATCCGCGATTCCGGCGCCAAACTGGTGCTCGACGCCGAGGACGTGTTGGCTGAGCTCAACCTCTCGGCCACCACTCACCAGTTGGAACTGGCCGCGTTCTTTCCCGAAGACGAAGCCGAGGCCGCCGTGCTCAAATTCGTGACCTTTGACCCGGTGCATATTGACGATATCACCAGAAACTCGGCGCTAGCCGTATCGACAGTGAGCAGCGCTCTTACTATGATGGAACTGAAAGGCCTTGTAAAACAGGTCGGTGGAATGAATTACATGCGGCTCAGAGAGACGCGCGGCGAATATCAAGTGGTGTGAGGTAACATGGCCAAGGATCTAGTTATTGTTGAATCTCCGGCGAAGGCGCGGACCGTCCAACGGTTTTTGGGGGACGATTTCGTAGCCCTGGCGTCCATGGGTCACGTTCGAGACCTGCCCAAGGGCAAGATGGGCATCGAACTCGACGACCGCACGTTCAAGCCCACGTACGACGTAATGGACGACAAAAAGAAGATCATCGCCGAGCTTTCCAAGGCGTCGAAGGAAGCCGAGACGGTCTACCTGGCCACGGACCCTGATCGTGAGGGCGAGGCTATCTCTTGGCATCTGCTCGCGGCTGCCAAGATTCCGGCGAGAAAAGTCAAGCGGGTCGTGTTCCACGAGATCACGAACACGGCGATCAGCGAAGCATTTGCTAATCCGCGAGACCTAGACCGGGATCTGATCGACGCCCAACAAGCGCGCCGAGTGCTCGACAGGCTGGTCGGTTACCGCCTGAGCCCCGTCCTCTGGGGCAAGGTTCGCAGAGGTCTCTCAGCGGGCCGAGTTCAGTCGGTCGCTCTTCGCCTCGTGGTGGACCGCGAGGCTGAGATCGCCGCCTTTGTGCCCAGGGAATACTGGTCGATAGAGTCCAACTTCTCCAAGCGCCCACAAAACGGCCAAGAGGGTGTCTTTGAAGCGTCGATTCACGCGATTAAGGGCGTCAAAGGCCGCATCTCGATGCCGGACGAAACCCGGACGCGCGAGATACTGACGGACCTAACCGACGCCACGTACAAGGTCGACTCGGTACGGAAACGCCAGCGGCACAGCAGGCCCGCGGCGCCGTTCATCACCAGCACGATGCAACAGGAAGCCTACCGCAAACTCAGGTTCACTGCCCGTCGCACGATGGTCGTCGCCCAACAGCTTTACGAGGGCTTGAACGTTGGCGACGAAGGCTCCGTCGGACTGATCACCTACATGAGGACGGATTCGACCAACGTCGCGGGGCAAGCCCTGGCCGAAGCTGCCAGTTACATCAAGTCGAAATTCGGCGCCGATTACGCCCCGGACAAACCCCGCTTCTACTCCAAGAAAGTCAAAGGGGCGCAGGAAGCGCACGAGGCCATCAGGCCAACGTCCATACTGCGCGAACCGGACAAGATTCGGAGCTTTTTGAACAACGAGCAGTTCCGCCTGTACGACCTGATATGGAAGCGGCTGGTTGCCAGCCAGATGAAGGACGCGTTGTTCGACTCGACGTCCGTCAGCATAGGCGCCGCCGGTTGCAAGTCGGGCACGGAGTACGAGTTCAGGGCCAGCGGGTCGGTGATGACATTCCGCGGGTTCCGCGCGCTGTACCTCGAAGACATCGATGCCGGTTCCGAACCCGTCAGCGAGGGATCGCAGGACCTGCCACACCTTGCCGAGGGCGAAGGGCTCGATTGCCTGAAGCTGGATCCGGGGCAGCACTTCACCCAGCCGCCGCCTCGATTCACCGAAGCGTCGCTGGTCAAAGCGCTCGAGGAACAGGGCATCGGCAGGCCGAGCACTTATGCGCCGACTCTGGCGACGCTCATGAACCGCGACTACGTCCGCAAGGACCGCGGCATGTTCGCGCCATCGAAGCTCGGCGCCGCCGTCACGGGCTTGCTCACACAGCATTTCCCGGACATCATGGACGTGAGTTTCACGGCCAAGGTCGAAGGAGAGCTCGACGAAATTGCGGGCGGCGCCCGAAAGTGGACGCCGATGCTGCAAGAGTTCTACTCCCCGTTCGACGAGTCGGTCAAGCGCGCGCTCAAGGAAGCCGAGCGAGTTCCCCGCGACCAGATCGACGAGGAGACCGACGAGATCTGCGAACAGTGCGGCAAGCCCATGGTCATCAAATCGGGACGTTTCGGCCGCTTCCTCTCGTGCAGCGGATTCCCGGACTGCAAGCAGTCGCAGCCGTTGCTCCAGCGCGTCGGCGTGGAATGTCCGGAATGCGGCAGCGACTTGGTCGAGCGGCAGGCCCGCAAGGCCACTAAAGGCCGCAACAAGAGGTTCTACGGCTGCTCCAACTATCCGACGTGCACGTTCGCCGTGAACCAGCGTCCGCTGCCTCAGCCGTGCCCCGAGTGCTCCAAGATGCTGGTGGCGATGGGCCGCTCCAACTCGCGTTGCGCCGCGTGCGGCTTCAAGGGCCCAATCCCTGAGAGCGAAACTCTCGACGTGGCAGTGTAGTCGTGGATCGCGACGAGTGGCAAGCCCTGCTCACCGGCTTTCAGGGGCACCTGCAGGCAGAGCGAAGCCTCGCGCCGCTCACGATCCGAAATTACAAGGCAGATTTGGCCCCGCTTCAGGAGTTCCTGGAGCTTAAGGGCATAGCCAGCCTCCGCGATATGGACCGGCTGGCAATGCGCGCGTACCTGGCGTGGTTGCACGAGCTCGGGTATGTTCGCCACAGCATCGCGCGAAAGCTGTCCGTCCTGAGAACTTTCTTGTACTGGCTTCGCCGGCGGGGCGACATCGACCACGACCCCGCGCCCGCACGAGGCGCCATGAAACTGGATTCGCGGTTGCCCCGATTTCTATCGCAGCAAGAAGCGGAGAAACTGGTCCAAGCGCCGGACACCTCTCAACCGACCGGCGTTCGAGACAGGGCTCTATTGGAGTTGGTGTATGCCGGTGGCCTGCGAGTCAGCGAGGTCGCTGGGGTCAACCTCTCCGACGTGAACAGCGAAACCCGCGAGATTCGAGTACGGGGCAAGGGCGCCAAAGAGCGAATCGTTCTGATGGGCGATGCCGCGCGAAGCGCCATATCGCACTACATGGCGGAAGTTCGCTCGAAGATCAGCTCCATCGATTCGGATGATGCTCTGTTCGTCAACCGCTACGGGGGCAGGCTCAGCCAACGGAGCATCCAGAAGATCGTACGAAAGTATGCGGGGCAAACCGGCCTCGGCTCGCAGGTCCATACGCACACGCTCAGGCACTCGTTCGCCACCCACTTGTTGGAGGGCGGCGCCGACCTTCGGGTGGTGCAGGAGTTGCTCGGGCACGCCAGCCCCGCGACGACGCAGGTCTACACTCACATCACTGGCGCCGAGGCGCGCCGGGCCTATATGACCGCGCATCCGCGCGCCCGCAAAATCCAAGATTGACTCACGACACCGTCCAGGGCCGCGAATCGATTGGAGGCGCCTTTGAAGATCCTGGTAATCAACGGACCTAACCTGAACAATCTGGGCGCCCGCGAACCCGGCTACTACGGCGTCAACACCCTCACGGACATCCAAGACAGCTTGGCCGACAAAGCCAACGACTTGGACGCGGACGTCGAGTTCTTCCAGTCGAACCACGAAGGCGCGATCGTCGACTTCATCCAGGCATCGTCTCAGGATGCCCATGGAATCGTCATCAACGCCGGCGCCTTGACGCACTACGGCATATCCCTGCGGGACGCCCTTATCGATTCTCGGCTTCCGGTGATCGAAGTCCACATCTCCAATGTTCATGCCAGAGAAGAATTCAGGCACAAGTCGGTGTTCGCCGACATCGCCGTCGGCCAGATCGTCGGCCTCGGACATCGCGGATATCAGTACGCGCTGGAGTTCCTTGTTGCCCATCTGGGTGAGAAGGCGTCCCGCTGATGCCGGAGTCCCGCATCGAAAGACTTCGCCACAGCCTTGAATCGATCGGAGCGGACGCTTTCTTGGTGTCCGCGCCGGAGAACCGACGTTATCTGTCCGGGTTCACCGGCTCTTCCGGATACCTCATTCTGACTTTTGAAGAAGCTCTGCTGGCCACGGATTTCAGATACATCCAGCAGGCCGAACAGGAAGCTCCCGACTATCAGGTGCGCCAGATATCCGGCGGCTACCAATGGTTGCCCGAGATTGTCGGTGAGTTGGGGGCCCGCCGCATCGCATACGAGAGCGACAACATCACCGTGGCCGCGCACCAAGCGGCGATCCGAGCCGTACGAAGTCTCGAACCGCAGAACAGGCCCGAGCTGATCGCCACCGAAAGCGTCGTCGACGAGCTGCGGGCCGTCAAGGACCAAGGCGAGATCAACCTGATCGAGAAAGCCGTCGAAATCGCGGATGCGGCTCTGAGTCAGGTGACGCCGTCGATCGAACCCGGCATGACTGAGCATCAAGTCGCATGGGAGATCGAGAAAACCATGCGCGAACTGGGCGCCGAGAGCAACGCATTCGATATAATCGTCGGCGCGGGTCCCAACGGATCGCTCCCGCACCATCGGGCTGACGATACTGTGATCCGACCGGGTGACCCGGTCGTGATCGACATGGGCGCCACGTACCAGGGGTACCGGAGCGATCTGACTCGGACGATCTGCGTCGGAGGCCCGGACGAGCGTTTCAGCGAGATATACGATATCGTTCTGGGAGCGCAACTCGCCGCCGAAGAGGCCGTCCGTCCGGGAGTGACCGGCGGCGAGATCGACGCAGTGGCCCGGGACTTCATCGACGATGCGGGATATGGTAAGAGATTCGGACATGGCCTGGGTCATGGGGTCGGGCTCGCGGTGCACGAACTGCCACGCATTGGCTCGGGCTCGCCGGATGTATTGGTGGACGGCATGGTGTTCACCGTCGAGCCCGGAGTGTACCTGCCGGAATGGGGAGGCGTTCGAATCGAGGACGTGGTCTCCATCGAGAACGGGCAAGTCAGAGTGATGTCCGGATCCCCGAAGTAACTCGGACGGCGACTAAGCTTGGCGCCAGTCAGTCGGACCGGAGCACCGGCGGGACGAACCGATGGGCGGGTTCGACCATTAGGTCGAGCAAGGTTGACGCGCAAATTAAGCAGGAGCTTGTGAATGAGTATCGGC
This sequence comes from Dehalococcoidia bacterium UBA2160, assembly GCA_002328865.1. Taxonomy (GTDB): domain Bacteria; phylum Chloroflexota; class Dehalococcoidia; order Lucifugimonadales; family UBA1123; genus UBA2160. The sequence goes on from DCWO01000066.1 coordinate 16,545, forward strand.
TACGGTGACCTCAGAAAAGGAATGGCCATCGAGCTTGACGGCCAACCCCACGTGGTGGTGGATTACGAGCGCAGCAAGATGCAGCAGCGCGCGCCGACGATGCGGATCAGGTTCCGCGACATCAAGTCGGGTCGCGTCGTGGATCGATCGTTCAGCGGCTACGACGTCAAATTGACGCTGGCCGCCGTGGAACGCCGCCGCGCCCAGTACATCTACGACGAAGACGGTCTGTACTATTTCATGGACACGGAGAGCTTCGATCAGGTCCCTCTGTCCAGCGACCAAATCTCCGACGCCCTGCCCTACCTCGTGGAGCAACTGGAAGTCGATCTCATCTTCCACCAGGACCTGCCGATTGCAATCGAAATACCCATCAACGTCGATCTGAAGGTCACAGACTCCCCTCCGGGTTTGAGGGGCGATACGGCCACGGGCGCCACAAAGCCCGCCACCCTCGAAACGGGCCTCCAGCTACAAGTCCCGCTCTTCGTCAACGAAGGTGAGACCATCAAAGTGGACACTCGCACAGGGCAGTACCAGTCGAGGGTGTAGCATGCCGGTCTACCCCGTCTCCCAGGTCACGTCCTACATCAACGAGGTTCTCACCTACGACGATGTGCTGCGCGACATTTGGATAGAAGGCGAGGTCGCGAACCTGGCCAAGCCCGCATCGGGCCATTCGTACTTCACGCTGCGCGACGAAAAGGGTTCGCTCAGATGCGTAATGTTCCGCAACGGTCGCGGCGCCGAGAACCTTTCTAATGGCGCAGCCATCTCGGCCCACGGGCGGGTCGCCGTGTACGAGGTCAGAGGCGACCTCCAGATCATCGCCGACATCGTCCAACCGGAAGGGATCGGCGAGCTCCAGCTTCGGCTGGAGCAACTCAAGCTGAAGCTGGAGCAGGAGGGTTTGTTCGACCCGAGCCGCAAACGCCCGGTCCCGGAGTTCCCCCAACGCGTCGGAGTCATCACGTCACCGTCAGGAGCCGTGTGGCACGACATCCAAACCGTCATCGCTAGGCGATATCCGTTGGTCGAGCTCTTCCTCGCTCCGACTCCGGTGCAGGGAGACGCAGCGGCGCCCGGCATCGTCGAGGCGTTCCAAGCGTTGGAGGCAGAACCCGACGTGGACGTCATCATCGTCGCGCGCGGCGGCGGCTCGCTGGAAGACCTTTGGCCGTTCAACGAAGAGGCTGTCGCAAGGGTCGTGTTCGCGAGCCGCGTTCCCGTGATCAGCGCCATCGGACACGAGACCGATCACACGGTCTGCGACCTGGTGGCGGACCTCAGGGCGCCCACGCCGTCGGCGGCGGCCGAGATCGCCGTCCCCGATCGCATGGAGCTGGCGGCCCGACTCGTAGCCAGCCGACAAGCCCTCGACGGCATCGTCGCCGATTCGCTCACCGCGGCCAAGGGCTCCGTGGAGCGGCTGTGGCTCCGCATGGAGCGCTCCCGACCGCAGCTCGATTCGCTCCGCATGCGGGTTGACGACCTACTCCGGAGCGCAGCGTCGCACATGACCAACCGCCTCCAGGTCACGCATGAGCGGCTTGAGGGCACATCGCTGAGGTTGGAGGCGCTGAGCCCGGTCGACACGCTCCGCAGAGGTTACGCGATAGTCCAGCACATGGACACCGGTGCAGTGGTTACAGATGTCGCGCAAACGGCTCCTGGCGACGAGCTGCGAGTGACGGTGAGCACCGGGGACTTTCCCGCCACGGTGGCCGACGAGGCGCCGGACACGTCAGACAACTAGCGCGGACGCCTCGACGCTTCGCGGACGCACTCCGGCGTTTGTTCCGGTCCGATGAGGCAGGCCACCGGTTGCTGAGGGATTCGCTCGGGTTCCCCCGAAGGGGCATTGCCGTGGTGTGGTAGACTGGCTTCCACCACACTCAGACGGGAGGGATCGTAATGGCTTTCTACACTTCCGGCGTCTACCCCGTTCAATTCAGAGTGGATTATCCGGATCAACCCCTCGGGAGAGGCTCTACGTTTTTCAGGTTCATATTGATGATTCCAATCGCCATCGTCGCGGCGGCGCTGTCCTCGGCGGGCGGAATCCTGACATGCCCCCTGTTTTTGATGATCGTGTTCCGACAGAAGTACCCACGGTGGTGGTTCGACTGGAATCTTGCCCTGATGCAGTTCTACAACAGGGTGGCCGTGTACATCCTGCTCATGAGAGACGAGTATCCATCGACCGAAGACGAGCAAGCGATCCACCTGGAAGTCGCATACCCCGACGCCCAGGCCGGATTGAACCGTTTCATGCCTTTCGTTAAATGGCTGCTCGCCATTCCTCACTACATCGTCCTGATGTTGCTCTGGATCGGGGTGTGGCTCGTATCCGTATTCGCCTGGTTCGCAATCCTGTTCACAGCGAAATACCCTAGGGGCGCCTTCGAGTTCGTCGAGGGAACCATCCGATGGCAGAACAGGGTGACGTGCTATGCAATAGCGCTGACAACAGACCGATACCCGCCGTTCCGATTCAAAGACTGACCTCGAACGAGGCACACGTCGATTCAACTCCCGGAACGTCTGATCGCCCCCGCATCCGGGCCGCGCGATTGTGCTCAGCCCGGATGGAGGTTAGCGTTTTTCGACGAGGGATCTATGGTGACGGATGTCGTCGCGTCCTGATATCCTGGCGGCAAGGAACTTCTGATGTCACCACCCAAGTCAAACGACGCATCGCCCGACGACGACCAACTCGAAAGCATGAGCTTCGAGGAGTCGATGAAACTTCTCGAAGAGACCGTCGCCGCGCTCGAAGCCGGCGGTCTCAATCTGGCCGAGGCCACCCAGCGGTACAAGCAGGGCGTCAAGCTGGCCCGGTTGTGCAGCGAGATGCTGGCCTCGGCAGAGCTGACCATCACCCGCATTCAGACGGCTTACGGCGAGCAGATGCGATTTATCCCGGATTCGGACTCCGAACCCAACGACGAAGAATAATCTTGCTCAAAGTAGACCTGCACATGCACTCTCACTTCTCGCCGGACTCGATGATGTCCCCAGAGCGACTGGTGCGACGTTGCGAGCAGGTCGGGTTGAACTGCATCGCGGTGACCGACCACAACACCACCGCCGGCGCGCTCAGGGCCCGAGAGTTGGCCCAATTCCATGTCATCATCGGCGAAGAGGTGCGCTCGTCCGAGGGCGAAATCACGGGCCTGTTTCTGGACGAGTCCATCCCCGCGGGTCTCACGCCGGTCGAAACCGCACGGCGCATCAAAGACCAGGGCGGGCTCGTCTCCGTGCCGCATCCATTCGACCGCTTTCGAAGGTCAGTGATCACGACGCGCGGTCTCGAGGAAGTATGGCCCCACGCGGACATCATCGAGGTGTTCAACGCGCGCAACAACCTGGACGCGGACAACCGGAAGGCTCGCGAGTTCGCGGCTGCGCACGACCTGATCGGCTCCGCGGTAACCGACGCTCACACCGTCGTCGAGTTGGGACGCACCTATATCGAAATGCCAGAATTCGACGGTACGCCAGGCGGGTTCAAGGACGCCCTGTCACAAGGCGCCCTTCACACAAGAAAGATGACGCCGCTGATACACGTGGCCACCAGGTTCACTGTATTGTACAAGAAGCTTTTTGGGGCTCCTCCGAGTCAGCCCAACGAGGCTAAATGAACCGCCGGCCTCGATGTCGTCTAGAAGGAATCAATTGATGGCCGCTCCAACCGAGTTGCTCACATACGTCGACGGGCGCATCATGCCCCATTCGCAGGCTTCGAGCATCCTGCACCGGATCAACGAAACCACCGTGGGCGGGTTCTACGACACCGAGCGAACATTTGGCGGCAAGCCGTTTAAGCTGCGGGAGCACCTCCAACGGCTCTATCGAGGCTTGGAAGCGTCGAAGACAGACCCTCGCCAGTCAATGCGCGATCTCGAGAATGTGACGCTCGGCATCATTGACTCCAATCTCAGCCTGCTTAGGCACACTGAGGAGTTCACCGTCACGCAGGTCGTCTCCGTCACCCAGTCCCAAGACGTCGACGAGCCGAAGGAAGTGCACGTCGTCGTGTACTGCCAGGTGCTGGATTTTGCACCTTTTGCTCGAAGCTACGCAAACGGTGTTCGGCTAGTCACGCCCAGCACGTACGGCATGCCTCGGGGGCAAGAGTCGGGCGCCGACCCCACTACGGGCCAGCAAGTGTTTTCGCTGATGAGCGGCGACGACGGGAGCCTCACGGAATGTAAAGGCGCAAACTTCATGTTCGTGGCTGACGGGCGGATCAAACTGCCGGACCGGAGAAACGTACTGCCCGGCGTGAGCATGCAGACGGTGTTGGAGCTGGCTGGCCTTATCGGCGTTGAGGTGGACGAGGGCCGTTACCACCAAGGCGACGTGTACGAAGCGGACGAGGCCTTCGTCTCGAGCACTCGCTTCTGCGTGTTGCCAGTGGCAACACTCAACGGCATGCGAGTCGGCGGGCCGGTACCGGGGAAAATCACGTCCGGGTTGCTTGACGCCTGGCGAACGGCAGTCGGAATCGACTTCGTTCAGCAGGCGTTGGGGCGCCTCCCGCCCGACAGCCGTTCATCGGAAGGCTGAAATCGCTTCAAACGATCTGAACGTCGTTCTCCAGGGCGCCAATGCCGTCGATCGTTATCGTCACGACGTCGTCTTCGAGCAAGGTGAACTCCGGCGGTGGCACGATGGGGGTCCCGGTTAGCACTGTCGACATGTTCGGCAGATAGTTGTGCCGCTGAACCCAGTCCGCCAGCTCCTCGCAGCTTCTGGCCATGAGCGATGTCGAGGTCTGGTCCCGCCACACTTCGACGCCCTCTCGGGTGATCGTGCACTGGATGCCCAGGTTGGCGACGTCGCCAACCGATGCGGCGGAGACGAAGCAAGGGCCGATCGAGCAGCACTGATCGAACACCTTGGCTTGTGGCAGGTAGAGCGGGTTCTCCCCTTCTATCGATCGACTGCTCACGTCGTTGCCAATGGTGTACCCGATGATGTCGCCTCGGTACAGAACAAACGCCAACTCCGGCTCTGGAACGTTCCACTCGGAGTCCCCTCTGATTCCAACCGGGTCGAACGGCCCTACGCACCGTTCCGGGGTCGCTTTCAGGAAAACTTCCGGCCGTTCAGCCGCGAATACGGACGAGTAGATGTCAGGGGTGTCGCTTTCGCGCCGCCGCTCCATCTCACTGGTCTTGTACGTAACGCCAGCGGCCCAGACTTCCGGCGGCTCGAAGGGTCTGTCCAGACGATAGAACCCCTCGCCTCTACGAGAGTTGTCCATCACCTCGCCCAGGTCGAATCTGTCCGCATCCCCTGATTCAAGAATGCCCGACGCCACGCCATCGACATCCGTTCTTGTTAGGGCGGCCGCGAGGGCCAAGTCTTCCAGGTCGGTCAGGTCCGGGTCCACAGACGTGAGATCCAACAAAAGGCCGTCTTGAGGTTCAACCGTGAGCCGGCTGTCGCCATCCGTGGAGATCAAGGCATAGTAACGCATCGAAGATTCGTCCTCCGTTTCGATTGTCCTCATCCAGGCTGATTCGGAATGTACGGCAAAGCCCATAAGCGGTCAAGACCGGCCAAGCTTCCACGTAAATTGCCTGACCTACGAGATTCGGGATCGCGGGGCCTGGCGAACGCATCACGGAGTGCACGCCAAGGCTCGGAGTGAAATGAACCCCCGACCTTGTCGACGGACGTACGAAAGGTCTTGGAAAGCGCTCTGTGGTTGTCTCATCGAAAGTACTGTTCCCTTTGGACGGAATTGACGATCTATTAAGTTGACACCGTCGAGAGCGGATGGATATACTCTTGCAAACCAGAGGGGACGCACACAAACCTGTGATCCTGTGATGCAATTCTACGCCAGAGCCCTCAATTCAGTGAAGCGTTAGTGGCGCCTTCCGGGCGATACACCGACCGAACATCCCCCTCTCGAACTGTCCCCCGAGACACATCTGCGCCCCACTCGATTGCCCATCAACCGGGTCCCTCTTTGCCTTGGAGCCTCCGCGCGCCTCATTCCGCGACGCGTCGATCAGACTGCCAATCCTCAGCACGACAGGCGGCTTGTTGTTGGCCGTCAGTAAAGTGAGTCCTTGATGCCATGACAAAGATGATATTCGTGACCGGCGGTGTGGTGAGTTCGGTGGGCAAAGGGGTCAGCGTCGCCTCGATTGGCCGCCTGTTGAAAGACAGAGGCGTCTCGGTTTCTCTCCTGAAGCTTGATCCCTACTTGAACGTCGACCCCGGAACGATGTCTCCCTACCAGCACGGAGAAGTGTTCGTGACAGAGGACGGCGGCGAGACCGACTTGGATCTCGGACATTACGAACGTTTCGTGGACATCGATCTCACGCAGCTATCCAACGTTACAGCCGGACAGATCTACAGCGAAGTGATCTCGAAGGAGCGCAAGGGCGAGTTCCTCGGCGGCACGATCCAAGCGATTCCGCACGTCACAGACGCGATCAAGCAGCGCATCATGAAGCTCGCGGAGGTCAGCAATGCCGACGTGATCGTCGTGGAGGTGGGCGGCACAGTCGGCGACATCGAGGGCCTGCCGTTCCTTGAAGCAATCCGGCAGATGCGCCGCGAGCTCGGCAAAGACAGCGTCTTCTACATCCACGTCACGTTCCTGCCCTACATCTCGGCGACCCAAGAACTTAAGACGAAGCCGACTCAGCACAGTGTCAGAGAGCTTCGGAGCATCGGCATATTGCCCGATGCCATTATCTGCCGAAGCGACCACGAGATCGACGACGACATCAAGACCAAAATATCCATCCACTGCGATGTGCCGGTGGACGCCGTGATAACGTTGCCGACCGTTTCGAGCGTGTACGAGGTTCCATTGATATTGGAACATGAACGCCTTGGCGATCTGATAAACAGCACGTTGGACCTGACCGTCCAAGACCGAGATCTCGCCGAATGGCACAATCTCGTCGACCTGATTCAACGACCTAAACGGACTCTTTCCATCGCCGTCGTCGGCAAATACGTCGATCTTCACGACTCTTATATATCAGTGAAAGAAGCCCTCCTACATGCCGGTCTCCATTTTGACCGCGAGGTTGAGGTTCGCTGGGTCGGATCGGAGGAGATCGAGGAGGTTGGCGCCGAGTCTCTCTTGGCCTCGGTGTCCGGAATCGTGGTCCCTGGCGGGTTCGGTCCTCGCGGCGTCGAGGGCATGATCGAGACCGTTCGATATGCCCGTGACCACGAGGTCCCGTATTTGGGCCTGTGCCTCGGCCTTCAAGTGATGGTTATCGATATCGCCAGGAACCTGCTTGGGTTCCCCGCGGCGAATTCAACCGAGTTCGACCCGGATACGCCGCACCCCGTGATAGACCTCATGGAGATCCAAAAAGGCGTCACCGAGATGGGCGGCACGATGCGGCTTGGAGTGTACCCTTGCCAGGTCGTCCGCGAAAGCTGGGCGTCCAAAGCTTATGGCGACGACGTCATCTACGAACGACACAGGCATCGCTGGGAGTTCAACAACACGTTCCGCGAAGAATTCGAGGCGGTTGGGTTGTGGCCGGTGGGCATGTCGCCGGACGCCAAGCTGATAGAGATCATGGAACTCGAGAATCACCCGTTCATGGTCGGCACTCAGTTCCACCCTGAATTCCTGTCGCGGCCAAACCGACCGCACCCTTTGTTCCGAGAGTTTGTCGGAGTCGCCGGCAAAACTGTCAGAGAGGGTGGCCAACGCCCGCTCCCATTGGGCGCCACTGGTTCGAATGCGGAAGTCCAAGCGTAAATGCTCATGACAGCTCCAACGCAAGCGCCAGAATCTTCCTTCACTGAAAACTCACGCGAGACGGCATACATCCGGGTAGACGCGCGAGATCACGCTATGGTAAAATTGCATCAACGTTCCCTCCGCGCTAGTTCGTGCGCGTTTCTTCTTCACGGACGGCATTCTCATCGCGTCTTGACCGGAGTCAGCATCAAGGTCGAAATCGTTTGATCTAATTACGCATGCGTTTCGTATGTGGCTGAGCCGTAACCCGGTGATTCGTTCGATTCTTCCGAATTGGCGCCTGTGACTTGAACTATGGCTGGATTCCGGCATAAGTCCTGATAGATCGGGGCTAAAAGTCTTCGGAAACCAGGGGATGTCCCAAACAATCAACCCGACGTTTTCGAGCAACTCGCACCTTGCACATCGACCCATCACTGACGGCATTGCCCCCAATGAATCGGGACGCTCCTTGACCATGCCGCCGCACCCCAAAAGGCGGTTGTCGCCTTCGAATACCGCCATGCGAGACCAACACCAATAGCACTCGGAGCCACGAAATGAACCTGACAGAGATATTGACGAAGTCCAACACCGAGCTGGCGGAAATTGCCGTCGATCTCGGCGCCGTGGAAAACGGAGCAAACCATAAACGGCAGGACCTGGTGAGCCGAGTGCTGAGAGCGTATGCCGAGAAGGAAGGTCCCATCCAAGCAGGCGGCATCCTTTCGATTGTCAACGACGGCTACGGCTTTTTGCGACAAGACAGCGCCAGCGCGGGGTCCGGCGACGTGTACGTCTCGCAGTCCCAGATCAGACGATTCGGTCTGCGCACTGGCGACTTCGTCACCGGTCAGGTCCGGCCACCCAAAGACGGCGAGCGGTATTTCGGGTTGGTGCGAGTGGAACTGGTGAACGAGCTCGAGCCCGACGCCGCCCGCGACAGGTCCAAATTCGAGCAACTCACACCTATTTTCCCCATTGAGCGGATAGTCCTCGAAACCACCCAACCAGCCCTCTCAACCCGTCTCATCGATCTGATATCCCCCATAGGCCGCGGTCAACGCGGCCTCATTGTTTCCCCGCCCAAAGCCGGCAAGACCACCCTGCTCAAACAGATCGCTCACGGCATCGCCACGAACGCTCCTGACATCCATCTGATGGTGGCGCTCATTGGTGAACGACCCGAAGAGGTCACAGACATGCGCCGCTCAGTCAAGGGAGAGGTGTACAGTTCGACGTTCGACGAGCCAGTGGAAGACCATTGCAAAGTCGCCGAGATGGTCCTCGAACGGTCAAAGCGACTGATCGAGGCGGGCCGGGACGTCGTGGTTCTTCTGGACAGCATCACCCGTCTGACCCGCGCATACAACCTTGCCGTGCCGACAAGCGGCCGCACGCTGTCGGGAGGCATCGATCCGATTGCGCTGTACCCGCCAAAACGCTTCTTCGGCGCTGCTCGCAACACGGAAGAAGGCGGCAGCCTGACCATCATCGCGGCTTGCCTGGTCGAAACCGGAAGTCGGATGGATGACGTCATATACGAGGAATTCAAAGGTACGGGCAACATGGAGGTTCACTTGGACCGCCGATTGTCCGAGCGCAGGGTGTACCCGGCCATCGATATCGGACGTTCGGGAACCAGGCGTGAAGAGTTGCTCCTGGACGAGGCCACTTTGCGACAAGTCTGGCTCTTGCGTCGCATGGCCCAGATGATTTCTTCTGACGAAAAGCAGTACGGCGAGGGCATGGAGAAACTGCTCGGGCACTTGAAAAAGTCCCGCAGCAATGCCGATTTCCTGGCCAACCTCGGCAAAGATATGTGACCGGCAATGCCGCGAGCGAGCTTGTCGATACTTCGATTCGCTTCGTTTTCGGCCAGACCCTGAATCTCGCTTTTCGGGGATACTCGGGATGCTCCGCCCCCCTCGTTAGCAGCGTCGACGTGTCGGATGTCGAAGGCACTCGGGTGGAGTGCGGCGATCAGTCCTTCCGTGACACCTCCGTACAGCGCGATTCCACGCCTGGAATCAAAGCAAAGATGTGTGCGAACTTATTGACAAGCCATCTTGGAGTCATATACCATTGCGCTGGTCTCAAGACATTATGTGCCTTGAAACAAGTGTAACGCCCAGTCCGTCTGGCCGTACGACCTAGCACCGGCCTCAAACAGCCGGTAAGTTTGTCAACCGTCCCGCAAAGACCCGTGCGGACCTTGACAAATTGTGTGTGTTCGTTGTACAAATCATACGGTCGAAACACTCCTAAGGGAGATATTGATGCAAGCATACGTCCGCATCGTAGCGCGAGCGGGCAACTCCCCTTGGATCGGCGACTGCCGGACGGGGGATACCGTTTTGTCTATTAACCGTTGGTCATCGTCCAATAGTCATCTGGGAGACCTCAAGGGGGAAGTAAGTGAAAAGCAAAGTCAGGTTCTTTCCGGTAGTAGCCATTGCGGCGATCGCGATGTCGCTGGTCTTCATCTTTCCGGTCTTCTCAGCGACCGGATCGGTGGAGTTCATTGAATACGACGACTCGTCCGCTACTTTGTCTTGGGCCGCGCAAGGCGGCCAAATCGGGGTGGAAGTCACAGACTCGGACCTGAACGTCGCGATAAAACGCGTGCTTCTGCCGAGTGACTATACCGCCAACGCCGCCACAGTTACGATTGAAGCAGGCGCCGCTACGGCCACGTTGAGTGCAACGACCACGGCTTCGGCCACCGCGAGCACCACATTGGCCACGTTAGCACTTGGCGACTCGGTCGTGATCGGCACCGAAACCCTTAGGTCAATATCGTCAATAGCCATGACTACTGGCGTCATTACATTCAACAAGGCTATCCCGAACGCCTATACGGCTGGGACGGCTATCAACAAGCTGTCGCCTACGTTGGCAGACGCTGACGGTGACGCGATTAATGCAACGACATGCCCGACGTGCGCAGCTGCCGAAGTGGTCGCGGGAACTACATTCGCTTCAACTGGTCAAAACGTTTTTACATTGGCATCCGTGCCTATGATAGACCAGGGCGGCGGAACGACTGCGGACCCAGCAATGAGCTATGCGACTCGCTTCACGACCACCAATTCAGACACCGGCAAGAATAACAATGACGTTGTGCTTCTTACTTCGACTGGGGCCGCGGTCAGTGGAACAACTGTGCAGGCTGCACAGGAAAGCGGCCTCCTCAACTTGGCCATCACCGCGACCAGCACTTTCTATGCCGTTTACTGGGGTTCTGAGGCCAACGACACCGGGACCGCTGTGAAAGTGGTTTCCCAGGCTGACCCGACGGGTATCACGGTCACATTAACTGAGACTGGAGCTACCACGGGCATCTTCCGCCTGAACATACTGGCAACAACCACGTCGGACGCAACGGCCAGCCCACCGCAATTGAAGGTTGCCGCCAATGACGTGATCACCTTGAAGTACACGGATGCGAGCCCGGCCGCCACGATCTCATCCACGGTGACAATCGAAACCACGGACCCCGTATTCAGCAACCTGGCTCCAGCGGACGCAACTGCGGGTACGCTCACAAGACCTGAGGTTTCGGGCGAAATCACCGACGTCGACTCTGGGATAACGGCTTCCTCCATCCAGGTGCTCTTCGCCATTGACGACGACGGAGATGGTGTAATCGACGCAGAGACCACCACCGGCGACCACCACCAGGCAGTAACTGTCGACTCGACTGACAGGACGGCTATAACTGGCGGATACAGCATAATTCAAAGGTTGCCCGCAGCCATGGCGCCTGAAACCAACGCGACCATTTATTGGTGGCTAAAGGCCACAGACGTAGCTCTCAACGTCGGCGTCTCTGACAGACAGCCCACCATCTCCGGTGCAGCCAACGCATGTGATGACGTTGCATTCGTCGCTGCCTGGGACGCCAGCCTCATTGGCGACAACGTCGCTACATCCACGCCTGTTTCAGGATGCCAGCCTTACTCGGTCAAAGTGGACTTCACCAAGCCTGACATGACTGGAGCGGTCACAGGTCCTTGGTGGGATACCACCAAGACCTCCACCGATAAGACCGAAACCACGGTAAGCAAGGCGAAGAACACCTTCGTTCGAGCGGACTTCGCCGAAAACCTTGACGGCACGACGATCGACGCCACTGACTTTGAGGTCGACGACGTCACGCCAATCTCGGCCACCTGGTACTCCGGCAACAAAGACGCCGTCTTCCTTGAGGTTGCCGCTATGGCGTCCAACCTCCGACCTAAGGTCGAACTAGTTGGTGAGATTAAAGACGTTGCGGGCAATCCTCAGGATTCGGATGCCGTCGCTCTCTCAACTGACGGCATCTCCCCGACGCTAACCGTGACCCTCACGGGCACCGCTACGGGCGGCACTCGCCAGGTTACGACCGGGAAGATCACCATCGACATCGTAGCCAATGAAGATGTGGGTCAGCCCACTATAGCGATCTCACCGGTTGAGAACTCGTCGAGCACCACGGCCTCCCTGGGTACCGCGGTATCGGTCACTCCGGAATTGACGGCTGCCCGCACCTATCAAGCAACGTATACCGGCGCGACTGCAGGCCTGTACAACGTGTATGTGTCGGCTCTCGACACCACGGCGTCAAACTCAGGCGATGCAGGCGTAAATAATGCCGATGGCGCGGTTTCGTTCTTGTCGACGTCCAAATCGTTGCTATACGAGATCGACACCGCAGTTGCCGCTCCGACCTTTAGTCCG
>DCWO01000066.1:29382-31007 GCA_002328865.1 Dehalococcoidia bacterium UBA2160
CGCTGACGAGGGAGACGAGTACACCGAGGTCGGCGGAGTAGTGAACACGAATTTCGACACGAATGACACTGTGACCATTACATCTGCAACCCTTAAGTCTGGATCAGCTGATGCTGTCGACATCACATTGTCCACCACAGACAATAAGACGTTCTTCTACAAAGCCAGTGCTTTGTCGATAGACAATCACGTCGTCACAGTCACAGCTACAGACGTTGCAGGCAACACACTAGCGGCGACCTCCGGTACGGTAAAGGTCACTGAGCGCAAGCCGTTCGCAATGGCGCTTAACCCTGGCTGGAACATGGTTTCCATCCCAGGTGATGCTGCCGATGCGGACATCAACACGGTCATCCCAGCCACCCATCCCGCCGACACGGTTCTCACGTATGATCCGTCCGTGCCCGGAGGATGGCTCACCGCAATCCGTGACGACGATGGCGTGTTCACCGGAACGCTGACTTCCATCACCTCAGGTCGTGCGTACTGGGTACACACGACCACCTACGAAGCCATCAGTGTCACCATACCGAAGCTGGCATCTGGCGTAGCAGTTCTGCCACCCACGATTCCCATCGTCATTGGCTGGAACTTCGTTCCTGTACTAGACGTGGAAGGCACTGCTGTCGCAACGGGTGACAACCCTATCGCGCAAGCGACATATTTAAGTGGTCTGACCATCTCGCGCGTATACAACTTTGGCACAATTGCCAACGCGTGGGTCGAAATCAGTACCACCGATAACATGGAGACTGGTAAAGGCTACTGGGTCTACGCCAGCAAGGCTGGTACCCTCGTTCCGTAACAGAGTTTCGGGATCGAACGAATCGGATAACGATTAGCTAGTAAAAGACCTCCCTCCTCACTTCTTGGAGGGGGGTCTTTTTTGGAACGAAACAAAGCAATGCAACGTCATCCAGTCAGGCAAAAAGTCATCTTCACTGCTTTCGCGGCGTTGGCCGCGTTGATGGCATTCCTAGCATCAATCGAACAATCTTCAGCGCAAGGGCTTCCTCCCATGCCCTTTATCTATTCCGGGTCCGCAACAATCGACGGTACTCCGGTGCCGGACGGGTACACCGTGCACGCTCAGGTGGGTGAGTACACCTCAATGCCCGTAGCCATCACCGACGGTAGATACGCGTTATTGTCCGTAACCCCCAGTGACTCTTCATTTAGCGGCACGGAAATATCGTTCTTCATGGCTGACGTACCCGCCAACGAAAAGGATGTCTTCGTATTAGCAGGGACGCCCGTTATGAACCTGAATTTCGATCTGACCTTCCCCAATCTGCCCGTGCCCACGCCCACGCCCACGCCAATCCCGCCCACGCCCACTGAGACGCCCAGAGTAGCCCTGCCGGCAGCCTACTCAGGTACAATCATCGTGGCCGGTATGCCGGTCCCGGAGAACGCCACTCTAGTCGCCCGCATAGGCGGGGACTATGAATCTCTACCAGCTGTCGTGGATCGGACCACCGGTGCATATAATCTGGTGATCGCTCCAAACGAATTCAACCTGTTGGGAAGGACGGTCACGTTCTTCCTCAACGGTGTCGCTTCCGAGATGATTGATACTTACCGAAACGGGGCGTTCGTGGGAAATTTTCCCTTGATCTTCACCG
>DCWO01000066.1:31362-40890 GCA_002328865.1 Dehalococcoidia bacterium UBA2160
GACGCCCACGCCGACTGCGACGCCTATGCCGACGAATACGCCGGTTCCGACGCCCGTGCCGATGAACACGCCGGTCCCGACGACCGCGCCGACTGCGACGCCTATGCCGATGAACACGCCGGTTCCGACAACCGCAACGCCCGTGCCGACGAACACGCCGGTCCCGACGGCCGCGCCGACCGCATCGGTGCCGCCCTCCGCGACGGCATCGACGGTTGTCATGCCACCTACTGCAACCGCAACACCGGTGACGGCCGCGCTGGCCGCTACACCAACGCAATCGGCCGTGCCCGACGGGCAAGGCGGTGGAGCATGCGGCTCGACTTTCAGCCACACGCCGCCTTTGACTGGACTCGGCAACATGCTAATGCTCATGGCACCGCTGGGTTTGGTGGTGGTCATGCGACGTGTGCGTAGGAACAGGTAATCCTCCGGAACTCAGACTAATGAGCACAGGAAGTCCACGCTTCCCAGGGCAAGCAGCAGACCTCATTTCGCCAGTTCAAACTGCCTCACGAGCCTTGAATCGAACTTTGCGTGACGTGGAGGCAGTGGAATCGCATTGCGTGTTAGGGTTACAATCTATGACGTGAGGGGGGGTAATTCCATTAACCTGTGTCTGCCAGACGAGCACAGATGAGGGATGCCATGACCTTTTATAAAGCGTTTGGAACCGTCGCGGCGGTGTTATTCGTCTTCGTCGCGGTCCAAGGAGCCTCAGCACAAGGTAGGCTGCCAGCACCTATCATTTACTCGGGTGCGGTCACTATTTCCGGAGCTCCGCTGACGGATGGACTTGTGATTCGCGCCCACATGCGCGACTATACATCCGAGCCACGGGCCATCGTGAATGGTCGTTATGAGTTCTTGGTGGTTCAGCCGCCAGACGACTCCTACAACGAAGAAATCATTACCTTCACCATTGACGGGGTCAAAGCGGTTGAGTTTGACACGTTCGTTTTCGAGGGCCTCCCAAAGATGGATCTCCACTTTGATCTCACCCTCCTTGCCCTACCGCAGCCGACTCCCACGGTCATTACAATCCCGCCGACGCCGACGCCGACGCCGCAGATAGCGCGACCGTCGGCATACACGGGCAGGTTGATCATTGCCGGCGGACAAGTGCCGGAGACAGCTACGCTCGTCGCGCGAATCGGAAGTTATGAATCGCTGCCTGCGTTGATCGACGGCAACACATACGCGGCACTCGTCGTGGACCCACGGGACTTCGACCTGGTCGGCGCTCCAATCGAGTTTGTGTTGAACGGGATTGTGTCCAGCATCGTGGGCGTCTACACGAGCGGGCACTCGTTTCACGACTTCGATCTGATCTTCGTCGATTTCCCTACCCCAACTCCGACGCCGACCGCCACCGCGACCGCAACTCCGACGCCGATTCCGACGGCGACTCCGACGGCCACAAACACACCGGAGCCGCCCACGGCGACAGCAACGGCGACGCCGAGTCCCGCGGCGCCAACCGCGGCGCCCACGCGAACGCCCAGGCCGGCCACCGCGACGCCAACTCGCACAGCTACGCCGCGTCCGACGGCCACGCGTCCGCCTGCGACAGCGACGCCAGCGCGACCCACCTCGACTCCGCGCGCAATCGCCACGTTTGCGCCCGCACAGTCGCCTACCCCGCCGCCTCAGGACGATACTGGGGGCATGTGCTCGTCGGTGGGCGGCGACACCAATCTGTTGTCCGGTACTGGAAACCTGTTGGCGCTGTTTGGTCCGTTAGGCTTGATCGTCGCCGGTCGCCGATTCCGGAGGAAGCCTTAAGCTGGGCCAGCGCCTTGGCTCCCGCCACGTGCGGACAGGAGCAGGGGACGATCGCCCAGGGAGGCCTCGAGGGCTCCAAAGAAACGACTGCGCGCTGGGGCCGTGCGAGACTCACCCGAGGAAATCGATCCTTCCCTTTCTTCGGAAATGTCCGCATGACGGGATCTATCCAGACGAGATGAACCGCACGAGTGGTGATTACGTGTGCTTGGGCTGTCGATGCATTCCCGGAGGCCGGGCGCCGCGCCCAAGGCGACGTCGCTCAAAGAGTATCCGCGAAGGCAGCCCATGTCGCGGGTCTCGTGACGTACTAAAAAGGGCAGGTCGGGGCTAGACGAGGACGAGTGCGCGATCGGAGCGCTAGCCGGGCGCAAAGGTCTGGCCCGAGCGCATCTCAGCAGGACCAGTCACAGCTCGCGCTCAGGAAGCTTTGCGCAGCACGACAGCCTGCATTTCTCGTGGCAGATTGGTGGGAGTGACGTTCAACCTCGGTTGAGCCGTGGCCTCGGCCACCCCGAGCTCCGTGAGAATTTTCTCGACCGGCTCCAACATCTCTGTGGTGGTCTCGAAGCCGTAATGCACCGGCACAACGATCTTTGGGGCCATAACATTGGCGAGTCTGACGATCTCGCGCACTTCAAGCGTGCATTCGCCTCCAGCCGGCGCAATGAGGACGTCGATGCCGCCCATCGAGTCTAACTGGCTAGGCGTCAACCGCTGGTTGAGGTCGCCGAGGTGGCACACTGAAAGCCCTTCAGATCTGAACACGAACACGGTGTTGATTCGTCGAATTCCTTCGGACTCTTCCAATTTGGCGCCCATCCCCTGGATGTTGTATCCCATCACCTCATACTGGCCTGGTCCTTGCAGGACTCGAGGATCGCCGGAAATCCGCCCAACGTCGGAGTGGTTGGGATGGTCGTTGCTCACAGTCACGATATCGGCTCGCTGCTCGCCCATGGAGAATCCAATCGTGTCCGGATACGGATCGGTGACCAGTTCCACGTCTCTGCTGACTATCTTGACTGAAGAGTGCCCGAGCCAGGTAATGTCCATGTCTGTCGGCCTGCCTTTGCTAGAAGTCCCATCGGTGAGTATATCAACGGGAAGAGGCTGAAGCCACCGCCGAGCGGTCCATTCGCCCGTCTAGCGCTCAGTCAGACGTCGTCAGGCAAGAGACAGGTGGTTTGAAATTGCCGCATCAAGCCTCGGGGCCAGAGAGTCTCCACCCCGGCGGTCGAGTTCGAAATCCGCATACCAATTGTAAGCGCCAAGTAGTTGGGGACGCGTTCCTCGTCGCTACGCATGAGCATCGGTGTTATGCTAGACTTGTCCAACAGTCGCGGAAGGTCCTATCGTCGGCCTCCAAATCGGCGCATCGGTCCGGGACGAGATTTGCTTTGGCGTGAGTACATGCTGACACAAAGGCAACGGTACATTCTCGACCTGATAGTCGGAGACTACATCCGGCTGGCGACCCCCATCGCCTCGGAATCACTGGCTCGAAACCACAACGTCGGCGTCAGTTCCGCCACGATCAGGAATGAAGTGGCCTTCCTCGAGGACGAAGGGTACATAAACAGACCGCACGCCTCCGCGGGCAGCGTTCCGGAGGACAAAGCTTATCGCCGGTACGTCGAATCGGTTCTTGTAGACGATGCCGATGCGATACCACCCGCCACCATGCAGGCCGCAAGCCGTCAACTGGCCGACGTGGAAAACGACGTCGACGCTTGGGGCGACGCTGCAGCTTCACTCTTGGCTCAACTCGTCGGCAATTTGGGCATCGCCACTTTCCCAAAAATGAAGCAGTCTCGCATCAAGCACCTGGAGTTGGTCCCTGTCCAGGATTTCCTCGCGGTCCTCATCGTGGTCCTGGAACAGGCTCGACTCCGCAAGCAGCTTGTGCGACTGGATGATCCGGTCGAAACCCGTGACTTGGAGACTATCTCACAGCGCCTGCGACGCGAGGTTCTCGGACTAACCCGGGACCAGATCGAGTCGAAGCTGATGCATCTCTCTCCGATAGAGGAATCCCTGATCGAGGCTACCGTCTTGATCTTGAGAGAAGAAGACGTGGCGCCGCGCCACGATCGCTCAATCAACGGCCTGCGAAATTTGCTCGGACAGCCCGAGTTCGTGGACCATGAAAAAGTACAGTCAATCGTGGGCAGCGTCGAAGACGGCACCTTGGTGGAGGCTGTGCTCGACGAAGCGCCCGAAGGCGTCGTCGTCGAGGTGGTTATCGGAGAAGAGCACACAGGCGACGTGCTCAGGCCGCTGAGCGTTGTCATCGCTCAGTACGGGATACCGGGGCAAGCGGTCGGCTCAGTCGGCGCCGTCGGCCCCACGCGGATGGAATACACGAGAGCAATCACGGGCGTAAGGTTCGTGTCATCGATGATGAGCAGATTGGTCGAGCGCGTATACGGTTGACTTGAGTCACGTGTCAATTTGGCATTCTCGCACGCACCGACCATCGCGGTCGGTGCTGCTGTTTGGGAGCGATCCATGTTTGAGGCACTGTCCGAAAAGCTGAACGGGGTGTTCCGCAAGCTCGGGGACAAGGGCAGGTTGACGGAAAAAGACGTCGATGCCGCCCTCCGCGAGGTCCGGATGGCCCTTCTGGAGGCTGACGTGAATTTTCGCGTCGCCCGCGACTTCGTGGCCAGCATACGCCAGCGAGCGCTGGACGACGACGTGCTCAAGAGCCTGACTCCAGGTCAGCAGGTCGTCAAGATCACGAACGAGGAACTCACCGCAATTCTCACAGGGGGCTCTCATCGATTGGAACAGGGTCCGCGAGCGCCTACCGTAATCCTGCTCGCCGGCCTGAACGGCTCGGGCAAGACCACCGCCGCGGCCAAACTCGCCCGGCATCTCAAACAGGCGGGGCAGACGCCGCTCCTCATAGCCGCGGACTTGCAGCGGCCAGCGGCCATCGATCAACTTGAGACGTTAGGCCGTCAGGTTGAGGTCGAGGTGTTCGCGAGGCGTGACACGCAAGACACGTTGACCGTTGCCAAAGAAGGAGTTCGGCGCGCCACCGAGGCCGGGGCGGTCTGGGCCATCGTGGACACCGCTGGCCGCTTCCAGATCGACGAAGAGCTCATGGACGAGTTGCAGGACGCCCGCGATGCCGTGTCGCCCCTGGAGACGCTCCTGGTGGTCGACGCCATGACCGGGCAGGACGCGGTCAGCGTGGCCGAGGAGTTCAACAAGCGCATCGGTTTGACCGGCCTGATCTTGACCAAGATGGACGGAGACGCCCGGGGCGGCGCCGCCCTTTCCATTACACAGGTCACGGAAGTGCCGATCAAGTTCATCGGCACAGGCGAACGCATGGACGCTCTGGAGCAATTCTACCCAGACCGGCTCGCGTCGCGGATCCTGGGCATGGGGGACATGCTGACCCTTATCGAGAAGGCACAGGACAATTTCGACGAACAGCAGGCGTTGGATTTGGAGCGCAAGATCCAGCAGGCAACCTTCGACCTGGATGATTTCTTGGGCCAGCTCCAGGCGCTCAAGAAGATGGGGCCACTCTCTCAGGTCATGGAAATGATTCCGGGTTTCGCGTCCGTGAAGAGCCGCATGGGATCAGAAGAACTGGACGAGGGCAACCTGAAAAAGGTCGAGGCGATTATCTACTCGATGACGCCCCAAGAACGAAACCGCCCTGACATCATCGGCGGCAGCCGCCGTCGGAGAATCGCGCGTGGAAGCGGCACCACGCCTCAGGATGTGAACCAACTCCTGAACCAGTTCCGTCAGATGCAAAAGATGATGAAGCAGATGACGTCCGGCAAGGGACGCCAGAATCTCATGAAGATGCTTGGCGGCTGACGTCAGACCGACGTTTTGATCGCCTGCAGCGCCGCCTGATATTGTCGGTGGAAAATGGTGCTCAGCCGACGGTGTATCGGGTAGCCGATTCCCGGGTCAAGGTTCATCAGCAACGTGAGGCCGGTGGTCTCGATGCACGCGACGCGCATCGGAGTAAGCGCCAATACCGACGCGGGATAGGCCTGTCCGTCAAGAAGCGAAGACCAGCCGGCGATCTCGTTCGGCCCTACAAGCCCAAGCGAGATCCATCCCTGGTTGAGCTTAAGCTGCGCGACCGCCTGCCCCTCGACCACAACCATAATGTGGCGAGCAGGTTCGCCTTCG
This sequence comes from Dehalococcoidia bacterium UBA2160, assembly GCA_002328865.1. Taxonomy (GTDB): domain Bacteria; phylum Chloroflexota; class Dehalococcoidia; order Lucifugimonadales; family UBA1123; genus UBA2160. The sequence continues at coordinate 37,318 of DCWO01000066.1, forward strand.
GTCAGGAGCATCTCCTCGGGCTCAAGCGAGTACTCCTCGACAAGAGCCGCTATTTGCATGAGCTGGCCTTTGGTGAAGTCCCTGAACAACTCGCACTGCTCTAAAGCTCTCCGAGTGTCGTCAGGGATGACCCACGACCCAGACAACCGAGCAGGATCCGCCTTTTTCCGACTGGATTCGCGCCGAGATGATAGCCCAGAGTTGCCGCCGTTGGCAGACTTGTTCGCCAAGGTCATCAGTTCCTCCACTCAATCTCGTATAGCTTCTGCAGTCCCGAGATTCCTTTGAGAGCGTGCTCACCCGCGGGAACGAAAGTGAATTCGCCCGTGTTGCCCAACAGCGCATGGACAATCTGCGACGTCAGGATCTGGCCGCCTTTTGCCATTGCGCCGATACGCGACGCAAGCACGACCGAAATTCCGAACAGGTCTTGCTGCTCTCGAATCGGCTCACCTACTGTCAGTCCCATTCGTATCGAGATATCCGCGCCAGAGGAGCTGAATTCCGGCAACTCCAATTCCTTCAGCATGGCTATGCCGGCCGATACAGCCCTTCTCGCACTGGGAAAGGTCAGCATGAACCCGTCGCCCATCGACTTGACCTCAATTCCTCCATGCAAGCTCGTATGCTTCCGAATGACGTCGTCATGCGTCCTCATCACGTCTCTTGCTTCACGATCTCCAAGCCGCTGATTCATCGCGGTTGAACCAACAATGTCGGTGAACATGATGATCACCGTCATCTCGCGGGTAAGGGGGTCGTCAGCCAAAGATCCGAAATTCACCTCCGCCGGAGCAGGCGGCTCTTTTTTCGGTTCAAGCTGCTTGACCAGCTTCTCAACGGAGTTCTTGACGGCCGGGGTCGGTCGCGTTCCCCGGTTTCTGAGGGCGGTCACCAGCGCTCCGGCCAATCTGCCTTCGTTCAGCAGAACGACTACCTCGTTGCCGTCAACCCCGAGTATCTTTGCTACCTTTGCTATGCCTTCAGCCTGGTCGGCGATCACTCGCATCTCCTCTCAATGCCCAAGATGCTGTCATGGTTCACTCTTGTATCCTAAACCACATCGTCGATGTATTTGTGGATGGCCTCCCCCACTTGTGTTGCGGCCTGCACTCACATAGGTGGGTGGTGCGATTGTTGATTCGCCGCAACTTACCACGGACATTTCTCATATGGACGAGTTGCGGACCGATTGACACAGCATCGGCTCCGATTCGGCGCCACACGAATCAAAGTAGATGCATCGGTCGTACGGCGGCCAGGCCGCCGGCTGGCGTCCACGCGCGACTCACGCCTCGGAATTGTTTAATTAGCTGCCGCCACGTTTAATTAGACCGCAGAGCACATAGACGGCAAAGCTCATGCTCGGCGCGCATCACGTGGGGGAGGCGTTTCGGACGGCTACGAGGATCGCTATGGTTGAAACGTCACGTTATATGTCGAACGCTGCGGCGCTCAAACGCGTCGGCATTCGCCTTCTGCCGGGCGAGCAGATGGATGCCGCCGTGGAATTGGAGGGGGGCCTTACCGACGAGTTGGAGCCCAGTCACGCAACGTTGTTGCTGACCAATCGCCGTCTGATCCGCTACGCTGCCGGCGGGCACCGCATCGACACGATAAGCGTGGCGTTGGAAGATGTCCAGGCCGTGGAAGTCAAACGCGGCGAGCGCAACCGGCAGTGGGTTTTCGTGGGATTGGTATTCATCGGCGGCGGGTTCCTGTTGGGCTTGCTTTCTCTGTTCTGGTTGGCGACGACGGTCTCCCCACTTTTGATGGCGGTTTCCTTGGTCCTGATCGGCATCGTGTTCTTGCTGACCTACGCGGGCGGGATTCGCGGCGAGGTTATCGTTACGGTCGGCGCGAAACGCATCAAATGTAGAATGAAAACCAAAGCGCTGAACGACATGGTGGAGTTTCTGGAGAGATTCTACGAACTGAAACTCCACGCCTGGTCTTTGAATCGCACCAACGGGGTAAACGGAAACGGCTCACCAGTTCCACAAGCATAGTCGCTTCAGTGTGCTCCCCAACGACTGCAGGTCCCGATTGGCGTCGCTGATAGTTGATGCCCATCGACAGCCGCGGGGCTCGGGCGACGCCAAAGACATACCTAACGGGTAGACTAGCTGCCTGTCCCTGCGTCGGTTGTAGTGGCGCCGCCCAAGTCAGCAGCGGGGTCAACACCCGACTTGGTGGTTGTGGCTGAGTCGGTCTCAAAGTCAGATGCGGGCACTAGTCCTTCTAGCAACGTCAAACCCAAGCCTGGATTTGACGAGATCACGAACTGAACTTCAAGCAACCCGCTGCGGCTCAGTAGGATTTCCCGATCGTCGTCCGCGAGCAGGAACGTGGATGCGATCTCTTCAACCGTCACCCATTCGCCCTTGACGACAATCTGTGCAAACGGACGGAACGCCTCAAAGAACTCGTCGGCGTCCATTTCCGTGTCCCACACGGTTGTTGCGAACATCGCTGTGGCGCTCTCAGGGCCTTCGTAGAGGCCAAATCTGTCGCCTCCCCACCCTCCGGCTGCAGCAGCGGCTGCCTGATCTTCTATCCCTGACATCAGATACGAATTGAAGAATGCCTCGCCGAACGTATTCCGGCGGATTTCGGTCCACCCTTCGCCAAGCAAACCGCCGATGTCGGGAAGCGTAATGTCGACCGGCGCTTCTTCCGCGATGTACTTCTCCGGGTGGATAATCTGCTCGGTGGAAACGGGCAGGCGATTGAACGCTTCGTCCACGAGTTCGAAGTTGTTTCTCTCGAGGTACAGAGCTATTACGAACGACGGTCCTTCTACGTACGGGAACGCGATAGCCCGCTGAATGACCACCGGCGCAGCACGATACGCTTCAAAATCACTCTCTTGGGCCGCGTTCTGGACCGCTTGTTGTTGTGCTTCGTCGTAATGCTCTAGTTGGTACAGAAGTTGGGCCAGCGTGGCGTCGCCTTCGATCAACGCGGTGAGCGCCCATGACCTGTCTGTGTTGTCCTCAATGGCGTCCCTGAGCGATCGAATGTCAAAATGAATCTGTTGCAGGCCGTGCACGTACTCATGGGCGAACGTGAGTTCATCCTGTTCGTCGAAATCGGCCGTGTCGCCGACCACGTATAACTTCTGGTCCTCGGTATCGAAAAATCCCAGGACGACATCGCCGTAGACGCTTGTCAGCAATTCGATCAGATCCGTCCCCGCGTCCGTGATGCCCAGGAGTTCGTACAGTTTCTGAGTCACGAGAATATCTTCGCGGTCCTCTTCCAGGTCGTCAAACAGCATCTGCTCCAGTTTATCCGTGCTGATAATCTCGCGTTCCACCGGCCCGCTGCCCGACAGGTCGCGCACCAACGCGGCTCTGAAACCTATCGCGTCGAGCTTCCTCGAGAGCAACTCGTCCGCCGTCGGCGTCGGGGTAGCGGTTCGTGATGGGATTGCGACCGTCGGCAGGATCACCAGGCCCGGATCGAATACCGGGGTTTGTGTAGGCGTCGGAGTCTGCGTGGGTGTCGGTGTCAGCGTCGGCTCTGGCGTCCGAGTGGGTTCGGGCGTGGCTGTAGGGCTAGGGACAGGCG
>DCWO01000066.1:41277-41756 GCA_002328865.1 Dehalococcoidia bacterium UBA2160
CTCTTCGGCGCACGCCGACAGAAGCAAAACACCCACGAACAATAAGACGAGAACCCGCACGCCGCCCCCGGAGGATTCATCTCCCATGCCGCTGCGAATCCTGTTCGCACCCCCGACACGGGCAGTTGACGCCCAGTCAGTATCACGGCGAGGCTTCGGGCTTGTCAAGCCAGTCGCGGGCGTCCGCCGCCCAAGAATCACGCATCGAACCAGGTGGCCGTATGCTAAACTTTTCTTGCGCTCACTGCCCACGCATCCCGAGTGATCCCTCTTAGTTGCCCAATTTTGAAAACGCCATCGGGGCTTGCAATGAAAATCCGCCAGATACTGGAATCTAAGCGAACGTTGTCCTTCGAGTTCTTCCCGCCGGCCGATGATGCGGGCGTGAAGCGACTGTTCAACACGATCTACGCTTTGAAAGCATACGACCCCGATTTCGTTTCCATTACGTACGGCGCCGGAGGATCGACTCAGGCCGT
>DCWO01000066.1:42153-60663 GCA_002328865.1 Dehalococcoidia bacterium UBA2160
GGCGCAGACCGCAGAGTTCGTCGATAGCGCCCTGAGCCGTCTGGCAACGGAGGGCATCGAAAACCTGATAGCCCTGCGCGGCGACCCGCCAAAGGGCAAATCGAAATTCACCGCGGTCGAAGGCGGGTACACGCACGCCTCGGACCTGATCAGTCATGTCAAGCGTAAGTTTCAATTCGGCGTGGCGGCCGCTGGATACCCGGAGGGGCATCCCGAATCGATCGACCTCGAGTCTGACATGAAGTTCACGCGACTCAAGATAGACCTTGGCGCCGAGTTTCTCATCACGCAGCTCTTTTACGACAATGACGACTATTATGCGTTCGTCGATAGAGCCCAAAAAGCGGGCGTGAACGTGCCGATTATCCCCGGGTTGATGCCAGTGCTCAGCGCATCCCAAATCCGGCGTATCACAGGCATGTGCGGCGCGTCGATCCCGAAAGAGTTGGACGAGCTTTTGGACAGGCACGGCGACGACAACAGGGCGGTGCGTCAGATAGGCATCGAACATACGACTCGCCAGGCGTCCGATCTTCTGGACAGCGGCGTTCCGGGCGTCCACTTCTACGTGCTCAATCGCCGGTTTTCGATGACTCGTATACTCGAAAACCTGCGTGAATCCGGTCACACGACGGCGTTTTCATAGCCTCCCAGCTTGCTTGACACTGCCTCGCTGCCCGCTATAACATGAGTTCATAAGTGGGGCGTCGCCGAGACGCCTCAAAATATATCTTTGAGGAAGGTAAGTAGCGTGGACAACTTATACGTAGTTGCGCCGCTCGCCGTCCTTGGTGGCCTGGTAATAGGGGTAATAGCCGGCTTTTGGGGCCGGCGTGTGGTTAGTGCAAAGCACATAGGAGAGGCCGAGTCCGAGTCCAAACGGCTCGTGGATGTGGCAAGAGAGGAAAGCCGGGGACTCGTCGTCGAGGCCCGGGAAGAAGCTCTTACCCTCAGAACGGAGGGTGAGACGGAGATCCGCGAACGAAGAGCGGAACTCAATCGGAGCGAGAGTAGGCTCTCAAACCGCGAGGAAAACCTGGACCGACGTTCCAGCAACATGGAGAAACGGGAACGATCGCTAACCCAGAAGGAAAACCGCGCGGAGGAGACGCAAGAAGAGATCGAAGCCCTGAAATCCGAAGCGACGGCCAAAGTCGAAGAGGCCGCTGAGCTCTCGATGGACGAGGCTAAAGACATCCTGATGCGTCGAGCTGAAGACGAGATCCAGCACGAGATCTCACTCCGATATCGAGACATGGAGCAGGAAGCTGAAGAGCGGGCCCACGAGATGAGCGCCCGCGTGATAGCCACGTCAATTCAGCGGATGGCCGCTGACGTCGTCTCAGAGATCACACTTACCACAGTGCCCCTACCCTCCGACGACATGAAAGGTCGTCTGATCGGCCGCGAAGGACGGAACATCCGAGCGATCGAGAAAAACACTGGCGTTGACCTGATTATCGATGACACACCGGAAGCGGTGACCTTGTCATGCTTCGATCCTGTCCGCCGCGAGGTGGCCAGGGTGGCCGTGACGAAACTCATCGCGGACGGGCGGATCCACCCAGCGCGAATCGAAGAGATGGTCAATCGGTCCGAAAAAGAAGTCGAAGACTCAATCTGGAAAAGCGGACAAGAGGCGGTGTTTGACGCCGGAGTCCGCGGTCTGAACCCTGAAGTGGTCAAGCTGCTGGGGCGGTTGAAGTACCGATACAGCTTCGGTGAGAACGTGCTTCAACATTCCCTGGAGGTCTGCCATATCGCGGGCATGATCGCCTCGGAGATCGGGGCAAACGTCAAGCTCGCCAAAGCTGGCGGGTTGCTGCACGACCTAGGCAAAGCCCTCACCCACGAAGTCGAAGGACCGCACGCGGAGATCGGCGCCGAGGTCGCAGCCAGGCACAACGTAGCCGCGAACGTGTGCGCTTGCATATCGGAGCACCACGACGACGTGATGAGCAGCACCGAAGGCTTCATCGTGGCTGCAGCCGACGCCATAAGCGCGGCACGCCCTGGCGCTCGAAAAGACACGGTCGAAAACTACATGAAACGCCTCGAGGCCCTCGAACAGGTGGCCCGAGACTTCGACGGCGTGGAGCGGTGCTTCGCAATCCAGGCTGGCCGCGAGGTCCGAGTGATGGTCCAACCCGAAGCGATCGACGATGCCTCTGCCTCCAAAATGGCTCGCGACATCGTCAAGAAGATCGAGGCAAACCTGCAGTATCCGGGACAGATAAAAGTCATGGTCATACGAGAGAGCCGATCGGTGGAATACGCTCGCTGATGACTGTGCCAAGGGCGACCTGACATGAATGCCGCCCTCCCGCCACTACCGCTCCATCCCGACTGGAGGATAACCTTCAGTCGGCCGTAGCCGGTATGGCAGGAGAGGCGGCATCTCTGTTCCGGACGCCGGGCGAGCGCCGGCCTGTCGGTGACCGCGATTGGCGGCGGAATCGCATACGCTCCACTTCAGGCGCAGCACGACGGCATGCAGGCGTCGATGCCTGGCATGCACGGGCCCACCTCCTACAAGACACCAATTCATGCCAGCCACGCCCAACGCGTAGAAAGAACGAATCAAACCTAATATGTTCGAAGTCGATCTTCATCTTCATACGACGTTCTCCGACGGCAGGCTCACGCCGAGTCAGCTTGTCGATCTGTGTGCGTCCCGGGGCCTCAAACACATTGCCGTCAGCGACCACGACTCCATGGAAGGGTTGGCCGAGGCGTTGGAGGCCGCGGAATCGCATCCGGATCTCACGATCATTCCAGCCATCGAGCTCAGCACGGACATCCCCGGGTCCGAGATTCACATGTTAGGATATTTCATCGATCCCACGGACGACGATTTGCAGGCGACTCTCACCCGGTTCCGTGACGGCCGCTTCAATCGCGGGAGGTTGATGGTGGAACGCCTCCAGGAGGCCGGGATCGAAGTCTCGTGGGAACGCGTGCAAGAGCTTTCAGGCGGAGGCGCCATAGGCCGCCCTCACGTCGCACAGGCGATGGTTGAAGCGGGTTACATCCAGTATCCCAAAGAGGCGTTCGACCGTTATATCGGCAGAGACGGCATTGCCTACGTTGAGCGGCCCAAGCTGACGCCCGAAGGCGCGGTTGACATGATTGTCAGAAACGGGGCGTTGCCCGTGATGGCCCATCCGACCTACTCGGAAGTAAAGTCAGCCCGCGGAGCGGTCAAGAACCTTCGCGACACCCTCACGGAACTCAAAGCGGCAGGCTTGGTCGGCATGGAGGTTTTCTATGGCGACTATACTGAGGAGCAAGTGATTTACCTGAAAGGTTTGGCAGACGATTTCGACCTCGTGCCCTGCGGCGGCAGCGACTATCACGCCTCAGGCAACCCCGGCGAACCCGAGCCCGGCAGTGTGGGCCCTCCAGTATCGACCGTTGAGAGGCTGGCCGGCTTGAAACGAGATTTGGCAGGTCAGGCGCATTGACGATTGTGACTCCAGACGACGCGAACCGCTCGCATGCAAGGCCCATTGACTGTCGGGACAACTCCGGCCTGGGCTTCCGGAAAGTTCCCTTGACATCGATTGATGACGCCTTTGATTGAGCCCATACTGTTGATCGCAGGGTCGTTCCTTCTCGGGTCGGCGCCTTCGGCCTATCTTGTCACACGCTACCTGACAGGCATGGACATACGCAGACACGGCTCGGGGAACGCGGGAGCGACCAATGTCATGGAACAGGTTGGCATGCCGGTCGGCATAGCCCTTGGCACGTTCGACTGCATCGGCAAGGGCGCCCTGCCCGTCGTGATCGCAAAGCTCATGGACCAACCCTTGAGCGTACAGGCGGCGGTCGGCTTGGTGGCGGTGGTGGGTCACAACTGGTCACCGTTCATGAAGTTCACCGGCGGTCGAGGCGTCGCCACCACTATTGGGGTGGTTTTCGGATTCGCGCTGTGGCAAGAGGCGTTGATCTTGGGAGTTGCCATAGGCGTAATCGGCAGATTGCTTTACAGGGACACTGGCATCTGGACGCTGGTGGCCATGGTGGCGTTGCCAATCCTGACGTTGGCATTTGACCGACCGATGGAGATCGTTGCGATGGCCGTGAGCATCGGGATGATTCTGATCGCCAAACGTTTGATCGCAAATTGGGAACCGCCGTCCGCCGGCCAGCCGCTCCCGCAAGTGCTGACGTATCGTTTATTATGGGACCGTGACGTCCCGCAAAGGACCAGTTGGACGCGCCGGGCGCCCGAAGGCTGATCAACGCTGGGTCGACGTTCAATATCCGCAAGTTCATCCGAACCGGTCGATCGACATCTGGAGACAGCCACTCAGGATCGCCTGAGCCGTCCGAGGACCGCACTGAATGGCCAACAACAACGAAACATATTGCGTCAGGCACCCCACCACAGCAACGAATCTCTCCTGCGGTAGATGCGGTGAGATGATTTGCCCCCGGTGTCTGGTTCATGCACCGGTGGGATTGAGGTGCCCAGATTGCGCTCAGGTCAAACCGATTCCAACCTACGATGTCTCGGGCGCCTATCTGGCCAGAGCCATCGGCGTTGGCGTCGCGCTCGCCATTGTGGGCGGAGCCGTTGTCGTTTTCCTCACGTACCTGTTTTCGAGCGCGCTCGTCTACATGGCTCTCATTGTCCTTTTGGGCTACGTTACCGGCGAAGCCATCAGTTTCGCGACTAATCGGAAACGCGGAGGCAGACTCAAGATCGTCGCGGGCGGCACGATGTTCGTCGCAATCACGGTTGCGACCCTGTTCACAGGCGTCACCTTCTCCACGATGCCTCTGTTGGCGTCGGGCGTGGGGTTCTACATGTCGGTCAGCCGCTTCTGATCCGTAGGCGGCGCGGCTCGGCTCAATTCAAGAAATGCGACATATCGCGTTCTGGACACGGCCGTCGCCCAGGTTTTGCTACGACATCAAAGTTGTCCGGCAGCCCGTTGGCGCCTTCGACCTGATTCAGTTGGGTTTCGTGATTCGAACCTAGCATCCCGAGCATTTCGCCATTTCAACCACACCGACGCAACTCGGATATCTTCAGGGAACGGCGAGGAGTTCTTGTGCCCGCTAACAGCATGTCCCGCCGTCTCCCGCGTTACAGTCACCGACAAGTACCGCATTGACACTCTTCGTGGCGACTTGTAACATCCCATGCGGGATGGCTTATCCCCTAAGGGAGACTGATGGACGCACTGGATGCCCGGATCATATCCATCCTTCAGCGTGATGGAAGAGCAACCAATGCCGGCATCGCCAGAGCGGCAGGCGTTAGCGAAGGCACCGTGCGACGCCGCCTCAGGCAGTTGATCGACGACGGGCTCATCAAGGTTGTCGTCGACGCCAGACGCGCGGGCTACAGCGCCGAAGCTCTCATCGGAATTCAGGCCGAACCACACATGATCGACGAAGTCGCAAATGCGATAACCCAACTAGACGAGGTATCCTGGGTTGTCGTGACCACGGGCGCGTACGACATCTTTGCGTGGGCAGCCGTGCCAACATCCGAAGATCTGGGGGTATTGCTCAGCGGAAGGTTGGGCACGATATCCGGTGTCAGCCGAAGCGAAGCGTTCGTGAATCTGGCAATCAAAAAGAGCACACTCGGATTGCCACGATAACGCGTCAGTCCAGCCGCATCCTCACGCCGACGAGCATCGGGCCGCAGAACGCCGCCGAAAGTCCTCGAACATAACCCGAAGCTTCCTCACCTGCCCCACAGCCGGCGACGCCTATGCCAGGCAATCTCGTTGCAAGGCGCTTGCCATCCCATCTATCATGTAGCCAATCGTACGGACTGCGTATCCACTCGTGTCGCTGGCAATAACATCGGAGGACTCAGGGCATTGTTGAAGACCATTAGTTGCGGAGAATTAGGCCCAGAGCAAGTCGGCGAAACGGTCACGCTTGCGGGATGGGTGCATCGCCGGCGAAACCACGGTGCTCTGATCTTCATTGACTTGAGAGACCGCCAAGGCGTTGCCCAAGTGGTCTTCAATCCGGAAACGGCTCCGCAGGCACACGAAACGGCCGGCCTTTTCCGAGGCGAATGGGTGGTTCAGATACAGGGCCGGGTTGAGCTCAGGCCGGAAGGCACAGAAAACCCAAACATCCCCACGGGGGCGATTGAGGTCGTGGCCACGGGCGCCTCGGTGTTGAACGAGTCACGCACACCGCCCTTCTACGTCAACGAGGAGTCCGAGGTAGACGAGCTTGTCAGGCTCCAGTACCGATACGTCGACCTGAGACGCGTCAACATGCGCGACACGCTCATCCTGCGACACCGGGTCGTCAAGTTCATACGCGACTTTCTCGACGAACGCGGCTTCCTCGAGATCGAAACGCCGATCCTCATCAAGAGCACTCCGGAGGGAGCTCGGGACTACCTGGTGCCCAGCCGCCTGTATCCAGGCCAATTCTACGCCTTGCCTCAGTCGCCCCAGCAGCTCAAGCAGCTCCTGATGGTTTCCGGCGTGGAAAAGTACTTCCAGATCGCGCGCTGCTTCCGAGACGAGGACCCGCGCGGCGACCGGCAACCGGAGCACACGCAGCTAGACCTCGAGATGAGCTTTGTCGAAGAAGACGACGTGTTGGCGCTGATCGAAGAGCTATACTCGGACCTCGTCGAAGCGGTCATGCCGCACAAGCGTGTGCCCAAGCCGTTTCCGCGAATGACGTACGAAGAGTCGATGCGGCGTTTCGCGACGGACAAGCCGGATCTGAGGTTCGGCATGGAGATGGCAGACCTCAGCGATTTGGCCAGTCAGACTGAGTTCCGCGTCTTCCAGGGCGCCGTGAGCGGCGGAGGCGTCGTCAAGGGCTTCTCCGCCCCGGGATGCGCCTCGTACACGCGCCGCCAGGTGGACGAGCTGATCGATTTCGCGAAGTCACGCGGCGCGATGGGCCTCATCACGATCTCGCTAAACGGCGAGCCCGGTCCAATCAGCGACCTGACCATGGACCAGGTCCGCTCTGCCGCGGCACGATTCTTGACGTTGGAACAGGTTCAGGAGATCGCAAACAGCACTGGCGCCGGCGTCGGCGACATGATCTTGATCGTGGCCGGTCCCGCGAAATCCACCAACATCGCGTTGAGCGCTCTTCGAAACGAGATGGGCGCCAGGCTTGAGTTGACGGACCCGGACGAGCTGTCGCTGGCCTTCGTGGTCGACTTCCCGCTCTTCGAGTACAACGACGACGAAGAGCGATGGGACGCCATGCACCACGCGTTCACGTCGCCCAAAGAGGGTTACCATCAGTACATCGAGAGCGACCCCGGCCGCGTGATCGCTCATTGCTACGACTTGGTCGGAAACGGGGTCGAGTTGGGCAGCGGCAGCATCAGAATTCATGATCGGGCGTTGCAAGAGCGAGTATTCAAGGTGTTGGGCTATACAGCCGATGACGTGCAGGAGCGCTTCGGGCAGCTCCTCACCGCATTCGAGTACGGGGCTCCGCCACACGGCGGCATGGCGCCGGGCATCGATCGACTGATGATGGTGCTCACGGGCCGAGACAACATCCGCGACGTAATCGCGTTCCCCAAAACCCAGAGCGCGGTCGATCCGCTGTTCGGCGCGCCGGGCCCGGTCGAGCAATCGCAGCTCGACGAATTGCACCTTGCGGTCGTGGGCGTCGAGGACCCGGCGTCGGGGGATCCGGCCAGCGAGTAGCGTTCGGGCAACGCGCCGGTGTCCCAACACCGCCGACGAGATCGGGAACCCGATGTGTCGGGACTCAGGACGAGCGGACAGAGTTGCGCCTAGCGGAACGGTCCGTCTCTGGCGTCCAGGAACATCTGCAGGCCGAATTCTTGGCGGATTTCGTTGAGCGCTTCTTTTTCGGGGACGTCCGGCGCCATCTGCTCGATCATCCGCAGCGTCAGGTGATGTTCAAACGCATCGGCAAACCCCATCTTGTCGTAGACGCCCTTGATGCTCCGTTTCATCATCTGCGTCGCGTAGGCCGGAACGTCGGCGATTCGCGACGCGGCCGCCATCGCATCGTCCATGAGCGTCTCAGCCGGGACGACGCGATTGACCATGTTCCACTTTTCAGCCGTAAGGGCGTCTATGGTGTCGCCGGTATAGTAGAGCCAGTGAAGGTGCCTGAACGGAATCATGAACGGCAACAACACCGCAGGCGACGGGGCGACGTGTCTGATTTCCGGTTCTCCGAACGTGGCGCTTTCCGAGGCGATCACAATGTCTGCCGTCATGGCAAGGACGTTGCCGGCCGCAAGCGCGTGACCGTTAACGGCGCTTATGGTGGGCTGACGCAAATTCCAGAGCTTCATGATGGCCCGCGGCGCTTTGTGCATCGCATCCCAGTTGGCGGTCGCCGGGCTGTATTCGCCGTGATCGGAAGTCGGCGTCAGGTCGAACCCCGCGGAGAACGCCCGCCCTGCCCCTGTTACGATTAGCACGTTGATGTCATGGTCGTCGTGGACGTCGTCCAATGCGACCGTGAACTCATCCAGGAGCTGTGCGCTCAGGGCGTTCATCTTTTCCGGGCGATCGAGAGTCAGGACGGCGACTCTGTCCTGCTTTTCCAGCTTGACTGTCGTGTACTGCATCTCGTCTCTTCCGGGCGTCCGAACCGTGGCAAGCGTGCACAGTCCCGGATGCCGCTTGCTACCCGGGCCGAATTCCATTGTGGCGGCTAGGGGCATATGATATCATTGTGACCGATTTCGCAGACCCACGAGGTATGCTCTTTTGCCCTCACTGAGCGACGATAACAGAACGCGGCTGGTCAAAGCCATTGCCAGTCAGCGTAGGCCTACAGTCACTGTCCTTTCGTCGTTGCTAGCCGCTCAAGACGAACTCGGATATTTGCCAGACGAAGCCATCAACGAGGTGGCAACGCTGATGGACACCACCATCAACGAAGTCTGGGGAGTGGCTTCCTTTTACACCAATTTCAGATTCACGCCGCCAGGAAAGCACGCGGTCGAGGTCTGTTGGGGTCCGACGTGTCACCTTCAGGGCGCCGCTTGGATCCTCCAGCGCGTGCTGGGAGAATTAGGCTTAGAAGGCGAAGGAGAAACCGCATCCGGCGGCGTTTCTTTCAAATTCAACACTTGCCTGGGCGCTTGCTCTCAAGCGCCTGTCATGAGTGTCGATCATCATCTAACAGGCAAGCTGACCCCTGATTCAGCCGTCGAAAAGATTCAGGAGGTTCAACAGCCGAGTTGATAGCAACATCTCACGCCTGCGTCGAGCAAACGCCGAAACCCTTCGCCGATAGTCGGAAACAACAATGGCAAGGGGAAATCCGGGATCTCACCGCAACCCTTTGAATCACAGATTTCATTCCGGCGCGAACCAAGCGCCAAGAGGCAGGATGCCAACCTACGAAGAGATCAAGAAGACCGCTGACGACAGATGGCAACGGCTGACGTCCGGTGAACGCCCCTGGATAAGGGTTGGAACTGCGCTGTGCGGACACGCGGCGGGCGCCTACCAGGTCATCGACGCGCTCAACGCTGAACTCCGCAGCCGCGACATTCCCGCGATCATCGACGAAGTCGGCTGCCTCGGCTTATGCTACGCCGAACCGCTGATCGACATCCAAAAACCGGGCGGCTCCCGACTGTTCTTCAACAACGTCTCAGCGGACGACGTGCCACAGATCATCGAGTCCTATCTCGTGGACGACGTCGTTCCGACCGACCGAGCGATGGCATACCTCGGCGACGCGCCGATCGAGGGCGTGCCCGACCTCAATGATTCGCCGCGGATGCGCCCTCAGCAGCGAATTGCCCTGCGTAACGCGGGCCACACGGCGCCGGGCGACATCTACCAGTACATCGCCCAAGGCGGTTACGCTGCCATCGACAAAGCGATCAGGGAGATGCAGCCGGACGAGGTCATCAAGCAGGTTACGGACTCAGGACTCCGAGGCCGAGGCGGCGCGGCATTCCCGGCAGGAGTCAAGTGGAGTTTCATGGTTCGCGCGCCCGGACCGCCAAAGTACATCCTCGCCAACTGCGAAGAGGGCGACCCCGGGGCATACAACGACAAAGGTATCCTGGAGAGCGATCCTCACACGCTCCTGGAGGGCTTGCTCATCGCCGGATACGCGGCGGGGGCATCCAACGGCATCGTTTTCATCCGACACGGCCACGACGGCCCCATAGACCGCACGGAGAAGGCCATCGAACAGGCCTACGAACTCGGATTGATCGGCGAGAACATCCTCGGGTCCGAGTTCAGCTTCGAAATCGAAGTGGCGCTCACCGGCGAATCTTACGTGGCCGGCGAAGAGACGGCGCTCATGGAAGCCATCGAAGGGCATCGCTCCCAACCGCGATTCCGCCCGCCGTTCCCCGCTGCATTCGGAGTCTGGGGCAAACCGTCCACCATTAACAACGTCAAGACTCTGTCTTACGCCCCGGAGATAATCAACAAAGGGGCCGAGTGGTTTTCGTCCATCGGCGTCAACCGAAGCACCGGCACCGCCATCCTCTGCCTGAGCGGAGACATCACCTACCCCGGCCTGTACGAAGTTCCACTGGGTCTGACACTGGACGAGGTAGTCAACGATCTCGGAGGCGGCGTGCCCAACGGGAAGAACCTCAAGCTGCTTCAGACCGGCGGTCCCCTGGGCGGCGTGCTGTCCGAGGAGAGCATGTCCGTACACCTGGATTTCGACGAGATGAGGTCTGCGGGGGCAATCCTGGGGTCGGGCGGGATCATCGTCGGGAACGAAGACGTCTGCGCCGTCGATCTGACCCGCGTCCTGGTGGCTTTCTGCCAGTTTGAGTCGTGCGGCAAGTGCTTCCCGTGCAGACTCGGGATGGAGCACATGCTGGAGATCACGGAACGAATCGCCCGCTGCGAAAGCAGGCCGGGCGATCTGGAGCTGTTGCGCAACGTTGGGGCCACCGTGGAGTCCGGGTCCCTGTGCGGCCATGGTCAACTCGGATTCGGGCCGATCAGGTCGGCGATCACGCACTTCGAAGCAGATTTCACGGCCCATATCGAAGAAGGCAGATGTCCCACGGGAAGCTGCCTGGGGCCAAAGCTAGCGCCTGTGAACACGAGGCCCTACGCCACCGATTTCACACCTGGAGACAACAATGGCAGATGAGATCACGCTGAAGATCGACGGCCAAGAGGTCAAGACTCAGCCTGGCAAGATGATCGTTCAGGCGGCCATGGACGCCGGAATGTACATCCCGTACCTCTGCTACTACCCAGGCATGAAACCATACGGCGCCTGCCGGATGTGCGTCGTCGAAATTGAAGGCGGCCCTCCGGGGTTGCCTGCGTCGTGCACCACTCCGGCCGCCGACGGCATGGAAGTCACGACTCGATCTCCGAAAGTTGACGGCTTGAGAGAGGGGATCATGGACCTGCTCCTCTCCGAGCACCCCCACGGCTGTCTGAACTGTCATCGCATCGATCTCTGCGGACCCTCGGACGTTTGCCTCCGCCACGTCGCCGTCAAAGACAGGTGCGTCACCTGCCCGAAGAACGAACGCTGCGAACTCAAGGACACCGTCCGCTATCTCCAGATGGAGATGGACACACCGCTAACGTACAACAACAGACACCTTCCGCTGAAGGTCAAAGACCCGTTTTGGGACATGGACATGAACCTGTGCATCGTCTGCGTGCGATGCGTGCGGGTCTGCAGCGAAATGCGAGGCGACACAGCCCTGACGTTGCAAGAGAGGTCCGGGCGCAGCCTGATCGGAACCTCTCAGGGAACCTCGCTGTTGGAGTCCGGCTGTGAGTTCTGCGGCGCCTGCATCGACGTGTGCCCAACGGGCGCGCTGGTCGAGCGTGATTTCAAGTGGGACAAGCCCGCCACCCGACATACGACAATCTGTCCTCACTGCCCGGTCGGATGTCAAATGACGTTGGAGGTCGACGCCAACAACCGACTCATCCGGGCGATTCCGGACCGGCATGCGGCGGCCAACCAGGGACAGGGCTGTTTCAAGGGCAAGTTCGGCCTGGACTTCGTTAACCGCGACGACCGGCTAAAGACGCCGATGATCCGCCGCGACGGCCAACTACAGGAGGCTTCGTGGCCGGAAGCCCTAGACCTGATTGCAGAGCGACTGGCGCCGTTCAAGAACGGCGGCTACGCGCTTCTGGCATCGCCGAGAGGCACGAACGAGGACAGTTACATCGCCCAGAAGTTCGTCCGAACCGTGATGGGATCCAACAACGTCGACGTCTCGTCCAATACGCGGCCTGAGCTGGTTCGTCCTCTGCAAGAGCAACTCGGCCACCCGGCTGCAACCAACTCGATATGGGAATTGGAAAACGCCGCCCGTTTCCTCGTCGTGTCGTCGAATATGACCGAAGAGCAAAACGTCGCCGCCGTTCCGATCAAGAAAGCAGTCAACCAGGGGACGGCCAAGCTGATTGTCATCGATCAGCGAGAGACCGAGCTCGCGCGGCATGCGGCGGTCTGGCTCAAGCCGAAACCCGGCAGCGAACCGACGCTGATCGGCGGAATCATCCGAGTGATTTTGGACGAGTCGTTGGACGACCACGACTTCATGGCTGATTCGTGCGAGAACACGAGCGGATTCCGCAACTCCATCTGGGGATTCGATCTCATTCAGGTGGAACGCGTCACCGGAGTGCCTCAGGCCGAGATCCAAAGCGCAGCCAGGGAGTTCGCGGCGGGGAAGCCCGCTGCCATACTCTACGCTCTCGAAACGCTCCCCAAAGAGGAGCGCGAGGAGTGCGTCCGGTCTTTGATCAACCTGGCGCTGGTAACGGGCAACCTGGGCAAGCCTTCTTCCGGTCTCGTTCCGTTGACCACGGGCGCCAACGACCAGGGCTCTTTGGACGTAGGTTGTGCTCCGGACCTGCTGCCCGGCCACCAACCAGTGTCTTCTGACGCCGCCCGGTACACCGTGGGCGAGGCGTGGAACGCGACGTTGCCGTCGGATCCGGGCATAGGCGCGGTGGACCTGGCGGCGGCCATCCGAAGCGGCCGAGTGAGAGCAGTCCAGGTCATCGAGAACAACCCCGATTTTGCGAACGGAGTGCTGGACGGTCTTGGCGAAGCGATGCGCGGACTGGATTTCCTTGTTGTCCACGACACGTTCACCAGTGAGTTGACTGATGTGGCCGATGTCGTCCTACCGTCGATGACCTTCGCCGAGCGGCGGGGAACCTACACGAACCTGGAGCGCCGCGTTCAACTGCTCAGGCCGGCGTTGGGACCCCGAGGCGATGAAGAAGCCGATTGGCGGATCATCTGCCAGGTTGCAGCGCGTATGGGGGCCGATGGCTTCGACTTCCAAGATGAAGCGCGGATATTCGACGAGATCAACAGCATCGCCTCCATCTACGGCGGGATGTCTTACGACAGGCTGCAAACAGGCGGTCTTCAGTGGCCATGCCTGGAGGCCGACATGGTGGACACGCCGCATCTCTACGCGGGGAGTCTGGCGTCGAGGAAAGCGACTCTCGAAAACATGACTTTGTCCGAGCCGCCGGAATACGCCAATGCCGAGTATCCGCTGTTGCTGGCCCATGGGAGGGTCTTGAACCAATCTGAAGTCGAAATGGAAATCATCGAAAAGGGCCGGATGAACACCGTGAGCCGTCAAGAGACGATCCAGTTTCATCCCGCCGATGCATCGACACTGGGCATTTCCGTGGGCGACCAAGTACAGCTCGAGACGGCCCATGAGGCTTTCTCAGGCATCGCGGCGGTCACGGGAACGCAACCTGGGATAGTCAACCTGACAACACTTTTCGGGCCGCTCATCGCAGAACTGGAGCACAGCGACCACCCCGATCCGATGTTGAACGCTCCCAAGTTGCCGCTCGCGCCCGCCCGAATCGTCAAGACCGTCGCCGCCGGCTGATCCGGGCTTACTGCACTGCGATCTCGTCCCCCGACTTCGCTTGGGCTTTCATGATCGCGCACAGAACCCGACCAATGTGTAGTTTCTTCTTTCGTGGTCCATCGTACACGAGAGGTGCGTGACGAAATCTTGACGCAACGAAAATTGAGGGCGCCGCCCTTGTTTGGGTGAGATGCGCCTGGCGTCATCATATGAGTCACCGCCTGGGAGGTGCGTTTGACAACCGAACCGAGACCGGCACGGCCGATTGTGGCCAACACGACCGTGCTGAAAAGACTGGAGATTTCCTCCGACCTCTGGTTGATGTGGGTAGCCAAGCCCGAGGGATACGACTTCAAAGCCGGCCAGTACTGCACCCTGGGCATCGACGGAATCGAACGAGCATACTCGATTGTGTCGGCCCCATTCGAAGACACGCTCGAGTTGTTCGTTGAGTTAGTGCCTCCCCCGGACGGAAACTTGACCCCGTTGCTCCACCGTTTGAAGACCGGCGACAAGATCAGCATCCGCCCTCGCGCCAAAGGAATCTTCACTTTCGACCCCACTCACCCGGTGCAGGTCTTCGTCGCCACGGTGACGGGCGTCGTGCCGTATGTCAGCATCCTGCGCCAGTACCTGTACGACGGCGCCCGAGGGCACCGTTTCTTCTTGCTCTTCGGAGCCAGTTACACGGACGAATTGGGCTATGACGACGAGCTCCGGCGAATCGCCGCTGCGTTCCCGGACCTCCTCACTTTCGTCCCAACCATCTCGAGGCCCGACGAGAAGCGGAACGCCCACTGGCAAGGCGAAACCGGCCGCGTCAACACAATCGTCGAGAAGTATCTAACGCAATGGAGCCTGGCGCCCGAAGACACGCTCGTTTACGCCTGCGGCAACCCGAGTATGATCGAGGATGTGAAACAGCGCATGATGCCCCGCGGCTTCGACGTCCACGAAGAGCGCTTCTGGAAGGACGAATAAGCCAGGCGGCAGTAATTCGAACATATTCAGGGCCCGTCCAGCACGGGCCCTATTCATTTTTCGGGGCGCCCGGCCCATCCGGCGACGGCTTCCGACTGAGTTCTTGCGTCGTCCGCGGGGCGTAACATGGTATCATCGGGAACCACCGAGGCCCGACCACATGACCACTCCCGGCCGAAGACAGTATCTCCGAATCAAGCAACAACACGAGGATGCAATCCTCCTGTTTCGCATGGGCGATTTCTACGAGACCTTCGACGAAGACGCCCGCAAGCTGTCCCGTGAATTGGAGATCGCTCTCACTTCTCGCAGCATGGGGCAAGGTCAACGCATTCCGCTGGCCGGCATCCCCCACCACGCACTGGATTCCGCTTTAGCCCGCCTGATGCAGAAGGGCCACAAGGTGGCCATATGCGAACAGGTCAGCGATCCGGCCGCATCCAAGGGACTGGTTGATCGCGAGGTGGTTCGGGTCGTGACGCCGGGGACGGTGGTCGAGGACGCCCTGCTGGAGACCAAGGCCAACAACTATCTGGTGTCGATTGTCGTCGATGGGGACAGCGTCGGCATCGCCTACGTCGACATTACCACCAGCGAATTCGCCACCAGTCAGTTTGATCTCGAGCATCTGCAAGTGGAGCTTGCGAGATTGAATCCCGCCGAGCTCCTGATGTCCGACGACCTTGAACTCCCAATGTCAGAGTCGACGTCCACCGTGACACGCGTCGAGTCCGAGGTGTTCAACATTGACTGGACTCAGGAGACTTTGCTGGACCACTTCGGTGTAGCTTCTCTGGAAGCGTACGGATGCGAAAACCTGCCGCTGGCGATCCGGGCTTCGGGCGCCGTGATCGAGTACGTTCGGAGGACACAGAAGGGCGCGCTGGGCTTGATCACGTCCCTGCGCACGTATTCGACAGCCTCGTACATGGTTTTGGATCCGCAAACGCGGCGAAACCTGGAGCTGTTCGAGGGCGGGAGATGGGCGTCGAGACAGGCGTCGCTGTACACGGTGCTGGACAGGACTGAGACCGCCATGGGAGGCCGCCTGCTGCGAAGATGGGTCGGGCAGCCCTTGCTGGCTCTGGCGGGCCTGGAAGAGCGTCAGGAGGCCGTGGCGTGGCATCATCGAAGCTCGTTGCGGCGCGAACGGGTGCTGGCGCTGTTGGAGCCGGTGGCTGACATGGAACGCCTGCTGAACCGGGTGCGCAGCTTGAACGCATCTCCGAGCGACCTGGTGTCGCTGGCGGCAAGCCTGTCCACTGCTCCCTACCTCAAGGAGCTACTCAACGAAGACGAGGACGCCGGCCAGGTCAGGATCCTGGCCGACGGAATACGCGATCACGAGGAGACCGTCCAACTGGTGAACAGCGCCATCGAGGACGAACCTCCTCTTGCCGTGGGCGACGGGAAAACGATCAAGAGCGGCTTCTCACCGGATCTCGACGAGATACGAGACTCATCGTCTTCGGCGCAACAGTACATCGCCCAGCTCCAGCAACGCGAGCGAGACCGCACGGGAATCAAGTCGCTTAAAGTCGGGTACAACCGAGTCTTTGGCTATTACATCGAGGTCAGCAACTCGAACCTCGGTTCGGTGCCAGACGACTACGTCCGACGGCAAACCTTGGTGGGCGGGGAGCGATACATCACGCCGGAGATGAAGGAGTACGAGTCCCAGATCCTGAGCGCCCAGGAGCGGATAAGTGAGTTGGAACGGTCGGTTTATCGCGGCGTGTGCCAGCAGGTGGCGGATCAGGCGGCCGCGATACTGTCCACGGCGGACGCGCTGGCTCAGACAGACGTGTTCTGCTCCCTGGCCGAGGTAGCGTCGCGGCACGGATACGTCCGTCCCATCCTGAACGAGGGCGATGTCATCGACGTCAGGCAGGGGCGGCACCCGGTGGTCGAGCAAATGCTGGACCCGGGAGGATTCGTCCCCAACGACACGCTGCTGTCGAACTCGGACGCGCAACTCGCATTGATTACGGGTCCGAACATGGCAGGGAAATCGACCTACATCCGACAGGTTGCCGTGGCCGTCCTAATGGCGCAGATCGGCAGTTTCGTGCCCGCGGAATCCGCCACCATCGGCCTTGTGGACCGCATATTCAGCCGTGTTGGGCTTCAGGACGACCTCGCGGTGGGCCAGTCGACGTTCATGGTCGAGATGGTCGAGACCGCCGCTATCCTGAACCACGCGACCCGCCGTTCGTTGATCATTTTGGACGAGATCGGCAGGGGAACCAGCACCTACGACGGGCTCGCTATCGCCAAAGCCGTCGCCGAGTACATCCACAGCCACCCTCGGCTGGGCTGCAAGACCCTTTTCGCGACCCATTACCACGAGCTCACCCAACTCTCCGAGGTGTTGCCCAGGATCAGGAACTTCAACGTCGCGGTGTCCGAGGACGGCGGGAACATCGTGTTCCTTCGGCGCATCGTTCCCGGCGGCGCCGACAAGAGCTACGGCGTCCACGTGGCGCAACTCGCGGGTTTGCCGGGCAGCGTCGTGAACAGGGCGTGGGAGGTGCTCAGGGAGCTCGAAGCGGAAACGGAAGAAGCGCCGCCATCGAGACGACGCAGAAGGAAGGGCCGCCCGCCGCCCTCGCAACTCCCGCTGCTGACGATGAACTCGACAGCGATCGATAAGCTTCTCGGATTGGACGTGACATCCATGACCCCTCTCGAAGCGATCACGAAGCTCTACGAGCTACAGGAGGACGCGAGAGAGGGCGCGTGAGCGAATCCTTGTCCCGACACACACCTATCAGACGGTCCGTCGGAGTTGACCCGGACATTTGCCTCTTCCCTCGCCGGTCGTGAAACAAAACAAGAGAGGGACCTTGGCTGCGGGCCCCTCTCTTCTATTCTCCAGTGCTTCACTGTCCCGGCATTGTCCTTCGCGCGCGAATTTTGTCTGGCGCGTTGTCAGACCTAGCCAGGTTCACGCATCGCCGTTAAGCCGCGCTCTCGTCGAAGTTCTGCTCCGAGTCTAACCCCGGGAACGCGTCCAGCGCGTCGTCGCTGGCGTCGCTCGAATCAAGCTCCGCCAGGAATTCTGAGGCGTCATCGGTTTCGTCTGAGTTCGCCTGTGCGAGGAAACCTGATGTCTGTTCAGTGTCTGACTGAATCTCGTCGTCCGGTTCCAACTCAGCAAACACTTCTGGCGAGTCTTCGGTCTCTGCGGCGACTTCGAATTCGGTCTCATCCACCGACGCCGAATCCGTGAACACCTCTGGCATGTCTTCGGTGTCCGCCGGCGCTTCGGCTTCTGTTTCGTCTACCGATTCCAGCTCCGCGAAGACTTCTGACGTGTCATCGGCGACCACTGGAACCTCGTCTTCGATCTCGGCGATGAGATCATTCGCCGATTGGGCGTTCGGTTCGGTCACAGGCCCACCTACCAGATGGGCCACCGCCTTCGTCCGAGCCACATTGGTCAAGATCCGCTGGGTCTCAAGTTCCTCTTGGATCTCGGCCTGCATACGCTCGATGCCGTCCTTGACGGTCCTGATCTCTTCGATTGCCTCGGCTCGTAGCGACTCCAACTCTTTTTCGAACTCCGACCCGGCGCTCCCGCGAACATCCGTGGCTTGTGCCTCGGCATCGGCGACGATCCGGCCGGCTTCGGTTTGGGCGTAACCGACCACCTCGGTTGCTTGGGATTGAGCTTCCGCGTGTGAAGGGCGGAGAGATAA
>DCWO01000176.1:0-451 GCA_002328865.1 Dehalococcoidia bacterium UBA2160
TCCAACAGGCAAGCAGGTGAGGTTCTCGGGAACATTCATGGACCGGGTGGTGAACGGCAAGATCGTCGAGATGTGGCACCGCCCCGATTTCTTGAGAATGCTTATGCAGATCGGCGCCGTTCCGGAGGACATAATGGGCGGGTAGGGTTCATGTCGGGTTGTGTCCAGCACGACTACTTCGACTTGATTCTGGAAAACGGGGGAGGAAACAGTGACGCTGCAGGAGAATAAGTCGGTCGTCAGGCGTTTCTATGAAGAAGTGCACGGGGGCAATCTGGACGTTCTCGGGGAGTTGGTCGATGCCGATTGCTACGTCCATGCTTGGAGATCGGACAACAGAGTGACGCTATCAGAGGCAAGACAGGGTCTGTTGAGCCAACGCACCTCCTTTCCCGACTGGAAAATCGAGGTCCACAAACTCGTCGCCGAGGGCGACATTGTGGCGTCCGAT